>JAHJNE010000303.1 GCA_018820995.1 Gammaproteobacteria bacterium
CATAAAAATATCAGTGAATAATTTCAAGTTATAGTTGAAACAAACCCGGCTTGATGCCGGGTTTGTTGTTTTTAATTAAGGGTCTATTTTGCTATGCCGGCCAAACACCGGAATGGTGATGTGCCAGCGGATGGCGGCCAGTCGCAGCAGGAGGAGCGCTGTCATGCCACAAAGCATCGCCGGCATTTTTTCAATGCCAATTTCCAGCAAACTGGTGTAAACCAAGCCACCAAAAATACAGGTGACCGCATAGAGCTCGCCGCGAAACACCATCGGAATTTCCCGGCATAAGACATCGCGGATCATACCGCCACAAACCCCGCTCATCGTCCCCATCATAATGGCGACAAAATCCGACGTGCCATGATCCAAGGCTTTTTGTGTCCCCATCACCACAAAAAACGCCAGACCAAAGGCATCCGCGATTTGCAGAGCGTTATTTGGGATGGTCAGTCGCTTGCGTACCAACAGAATGGTCAGCACAGCCGCTGCAAAAATGGCATAAAAATAGTCATTGTTGCTGAGCCAAATGACCGGAACATCTAAAATAAGATCGCGGATCGTGCCACCACCAATGGCAGTCACAGTGGCTAAGACAATCACTCCAAAACCATCAATTTGCTTGCGCCAGGCGGCCAGGGTACCCGACACCGCAAACACAGCAATGCCAAGTAAATCAAACCAGTGAAAATACAACTCCATCAGCGCACTCCGCAGCAAAAGAATTCATCATAACAATGAACTCTGAATTGTTGATAGCAGAGCAGCAGAAATTAGATTTGGCGGGGGCAATACAAGCAGTGAGTTGCAACAAAAAAGGCTTTTTTTGAGTCGACATGTCAAGCGGATGATACAAAGGAAGGCAAAGCTAAACAAAGAAAACGCTAAAATTTTTACAAATTTGACTTGGCAAATTGGTTGTATCCATTATGATTACAGAAGTTACCTGTTTTTAAGACAGTGAACTGACAACATTTTTGGTGGTACAGCAGTCACTTTAGCGGAGCGGATTCTCCCAAGGTGATTGCTGCCTTCCTACCTACCGACTCAGTGCCCATTTAGATTGCTTTTTCCATCGATTGAATTTTAACATTTTTCTATCAACGACGTCGAAGTAGAGCGACCAGAGACAATACGAACAGGTCAGAAACGAATACTCAATTCAACACCCGTAAACCATTGGTACCGATCCGGGATCACCAGATAACGATCATAGTTGTCCCGCAAGTATTCTTCCTGCAGGCTTTCCAGATAACGATAACGGGCGTAGACGTTAACGGTTAACCAATCCAGACGCCAGCCGCCACCAACACCGACAAACCAGTCCGGGCGTGAACTGTCGCGGCGATAGTCATACTCATACTCATGCTCATAGTCATCGCCAAAGTAAAAATCATTTTTAATCCCGTCGACAAACAATTCGTCTAAAGCCACCCCCAATTCGCCATAGAAGTTGATCTGATCAAACACACCAAATCGTACTGATGTTTCAAAGTTGGTGAAATTAGTATCAGGTCGAAATTGATTTGAAGGGGTAAAAAAGCTCAGATTTGTCACTAACTCAACATGGTTCATGCTTTGCGCATCACCGCCGAATTTCAGGCCTAAAGTGGTAATGTTGCCCAGTGCGTTGGCCTCATAGCCGAGTATTGGCGTCAGTGTGAGTTGTTTTTGATAATATTGGTCAGCCCATAAGGTCGGACTGACGAACAGCAAGACGGATAAAATGATTTTTTTCATGTGAAGTACAGTGCGTATAAGCTGAAGTGAAATTGATGTTATTGCCGGTGATATGAACAATGGCTTAATTGACCATCTGATTCTAATGACTTGATTGCTGTGCTGAAAATGCCCAGCGATTTGCTGATTGCATAACGATGGCAACATTGCCAGTATAGGTCAGCTTGGCGATGTAGAATGACGACAGACAGTTGTTGGAATAGAGGTAAATCTGATGAATTTTTTACAATGGCAAAGCTGTTTGCTGCTGGTATCCACATTGGCTTTATCAGCCTGTGGTGGTGGCGGAAGTAGCGCGGGTACCGTAGTAACGCCGCCAACAGCAAATCCAGGAACTGGCACAGGCAATACACCTGTGGCACCAGATTGGGTTGCGGGGCAATTTCCGTCTGAAAACTCATTGAAGAACTATTGCGCCGCACCACGTTCAGGTTTGGATCCGTATACGAATGCGGCATTTCCGGATCGAGCCGGCACTGCCATGCACGAAAAAATGTGGTTGCGCAGTTGGAGTAACCGCACTTATTTATGGTATCGCGAGTTGTCCGATATCAACCCGGTTAGTTACACCACGCCGAAGTATTTTGAGTTACTGCGAACCACGACTAAAACTCCTTCAGGCTCCGATAAAGATAATTTTCATTTTAGCGAAAACACGGCTGCTTACCTTAAGCAAACGGAAGGTGGTGTGGTGTCAGGTTATGGCATCAGCTGGAAATTTGGCGCGGTCAAACCACCACGCGACGTGCAGATTGCTTATACCGAGCCAACGTCACCAGCGGTGGCGCAAAACCTCGGCCGTGGTGCAAAGTTACTGGAAATTGATGGTATTGATTTTGTAAATGACAACACCCAGGCGGGCGTTGATAAAATTAATGCTGGTTTGTTTCCGGCTAAAGCCGGGGAAAGTCATCAGTTCACTTTTGTTGATCCAAAAGGCGTAAGAAAAACATATACATTGCTCTCTGCCGATATTGCGACCAGCGCGGTACAAAATGTCAAAGTGCTGACTACGCCGGTCGGTAACGTGGGTTATTTGCAATTTAATACCCATATCGCCAATGCGCAGCCGCAGTTGATTAGTGCGATCAATCAGTTTAACAACAGTAATATCAATGAGCTGGTAATTGACCTGCGCTACAACGGCGGCGGGTTACTCGCTTTAGCATCACAGTTTGCTTATATGGTCGCCGGGCCGAATGTGATTCAAAATCGTATTTTCGAAAGAACCATGTTTAATGATAAGTATCCAACGACCGATCCGGTGAATGGCGGCACGATCCAACCAATGCCTTTTTATAATCGAGGTATTGATTATCAGGCCGGGCAGTTTACCAATCAGGTGTTACCTAACGTCAGTTTGCGCCGGATTTTTGTACTGAGCACCGATAACACCTGTTCAGCCAGTGAAGCTTTTATCAACGGATTGCGTGGTGTAGATTTAGACGTGGTGTTGATCGGTAGTCAAACGTGCGGAAAACCATATGGCTTTTATCCCACGGACAATTGCGGTACCACCTATTTTACCATTCAGTTCAGTGGCGTGAATGCCAAAGGATTTGGTGACTTCGCGGATGGTTTTAAACCGACGCCAACGCCACAATTTACGTCGGATGTTAAAGGTTGCGCTGTCGCAGATGACCTGACCCAACCGTTGGGGGATAGTCGGGAGCAGATGTTGAGCACGGCTCTTTATTACATGGGTAACAATGGTTGTCCGGTAACACCGCAGTCCGTCGCTTCGAAGTTGGCGCAAAGTGCTGAAAGTCTATCTTCGGCGATGCAGCGAGATGGCTTAGCCATTCAAAGCCGTGATCCACGCCGTGATGCGGTGATTTTTGAAAACAAACTACTGCAGCCAAACTTACCGCCGCAATCTGAGTAAACCAGAGCTTGCTGCGATGCAAGATCTGTGTCCGATGATGTTTTGAAAAGTCACCCGTAGCGGTGATGATAATTGTGGTACTACTCTGTCACAGCAATATTAATAACTGCAGTTGTGGTGTATTTGATGTCAACAATCAGCGGATTGAGATAAAACGCAATCCGCTGATTGTTGAGCATCGGCTGCCGTCGCAGCGCGCTTACAAATGATAATCTTCGCCGTCTTTGGCTGTGTAACAGGCACCATGACAGGGTTGCAGGCTTTGTGTACGCAACTGACCATCAATCATACTAAACCAGCGTGGCGAGAGCTCTGCTTGTTCGGCAGCAATTTCCAGCTGAATGTCTTCAATACCTGCGTTATCACGGGCGCCGTGCTGACCACTACGACAGAAAATCAGTTCCACATGACGGCCTTCACCACGTAATAATACCGATTGTGGTTTTTGTTTTGAGCCGCACAGCGCTACAAACTGGGTTGGATCGGCTAAACCACTGTTGCTGCCATCTTTTAAGAAAGCCAACAAATGCTGGTAGTACACGACATAACTCAGCACGTCTTTGTGCGAACCTTGTTCCAATGGGAACACTTTATCCAAAAAGCCTTTTGAGTAGTCCAGAATTTGCCGTAAGTGACTATCATTTAACGCGCTGATGGCGTTAATTTCCTGACGGATAAACTGGTCCAATAATTGTGGCTGGTTCTGTGGCAGTTCATGCTGCTGGTTACGTTGTGTCATCGTCATGGTGGTTATCCTCGCTCACTCTTCATTATTTGGCCCGGTAGGGTGGCGGGCAGTGTATACCCTTCATCCTTGAAGCCGCGGGGGTGTTGGCGCCTTCATTCTCCCCAGTCACATAGGACTGCTATGCTCCTGGGGATTCGTTCAGTTGCCGCCTACCCGCAACTTCAATGCTTTTGGGTATCGTCATTACTGCAAGCAGTCGTTGCTGTTGCTTAGAAACTAGTCTATGTTGTTTTTGTGCATAATTTGACAATTAAAACTTCACAGTGTGAATTTTACAAAATGACGACATCAAAAAGCTTACTTAGAAAATCACATTTCCTCGGCACTAAAATTAGAAACCTGAGGAAACGCAATAACTTAACGATGGAAGACTTGTCGACGCGTTGCATCCGTATTGATCCGGAATACGCACCTTCGGTGTCTTATTTGTCGATGATTGAACGCGGCAAGCGAGTACCCAGTGTTGAAATGCTGACAGTCATTGCTCAGGTTTTTCAAAAAGATCTGGAGTGGTTTCTTGATGGCGAAGAGCAGCAATTGGACATTACTCCAGCCAAAGGCAGCCGTGGTGGTATTCATGGCATGGCGTTGGAGCCTGGCTTTTTGTTCTCCAACGATATTTTGCAAATTGCCATCCCCGAAATGTTGTCGCAAACCGGCATTAGCGGCAAACAGTTTGCACAATTGCTGATCCGGGCGCATCAGGAACACCATCAAAACCATTTCCCTGAACTGGAGCGTGCTGCGGAAGAAGTAGGCTTAAAACGAATGCCGCTGAGTGTGGAAGACTTGCTGGCGATTGTGAAACAGCTTGGACTCAGTATTAGCTGGTTTGATGATGCACCCAAAGAAGTGTTGGATGAGTTGGGGGTATTCAGCAAAAACGTATCGACTTCGTTTTTTCTGCCGCCAAAAACGCTGCACTTAAATCGTCTGCTAAAAAACCATCCAACCCGACTGAAATATGAGTTAGCTGTGCATATCGGTCATGCGGTACTGCATAACAAAGATGGCGTGAAAAGTGGTATGTCGGTCGGTGGTGCGCAGGAAGTGGTCGGCACCGATTCACCGGATATGGCACCGCAGGATATTCTGCACGCCTGGCGCGATTTTGAATCAAGCTTTTTTGCCGGTGCTTTGTTGTGCCCAAAAATGCCGTTCCGGCAATTGCTCGATCGCCACGGCTATGAAATTAGCTCACACCAATTGGCTGGCGTCTCAGCATCGGTGGCAATGCGACGGATGACGGCAGTGTCGCCTTACCATCACTGGCATTATTTTGATGCATACACGCCAGGCAAACTCAAAGCGGTTTATCGTGGCAATGGCATTCCGCTGCCTTGGGGCAATATGCGTAAAGTCGAAGATCCCTGCCAACACTGGGCGGTGTTCCGGATGTTCGATGTGGAAGGTCAACAAAGTTCTGCTCAACTGTCATTGTTGGAAGTGCAGGGGCAGCCGCGGATTTACTGCTGTGAATCGACCAAAGTGCTGGATTTAGCGGGCAATGCGCACGTGTTGTGCGCTGGTATTGATTTAAACCCCGCGATTGATGCACAAGGGATGGACGCTGATTCGATGGCGCAGGAATTAAAAACTTTGTGTAATAGCCAAGGTGGCGCCGGTAGCATACCACCGGCGATTAAAAGCACCTTAAGTACAGTGGCTAATATTTTGAACATCAATTGGGTGGCACGGAGCTTAGAAAAACCCGCGCAGCTGATTTGTTCACGCGGCAATCACTGCCCTCGTGATCCAGCCTGTTATCAGCGCTGTAAGGATTAATAGCAGTGAAATATGTAAAGCCGGGTGAAAGCAACAGTATCAGCTCAGCAACGAACCATTAATTAGCTTTTAGGCCGACATACCTTTGTTTTCATGTTAGAGCCAAGTTTTTTCTCTGTTTTGCAGATAAGATCTTGTTTGGGCTTTGATTTTTCGTCTTTGGCTACTGTTGTTTTATTTGTGTCATTGCTTTGTTTTGCAGCACTGTTGTCAGCCGTAGAGGTGCAGCCGCTAAACATCAATACCGTTACGATGGGGAGTAAAAGCTTCATGACCTGTTCCTTATTTAGGTGATTTACTACAAAACAAATTAATTCATTCACAAAAATAAAACAAGTGACATTTTCGGGACTGGATTGTTGAAAAGGTGCCACTGCCGCAAGTGCAAAGGTTTTGTAAATTGACTACAGGGCTGACACCGCTACTGTTACATTGACCCAACATTGCAAAGGACATTCCCATGTTTCAGGTTGTTGCTATCAGTCTCAATCCAGCCTTGCTGAGTTTTTTAAATAAATACTGCGTCAAATGTGATCCACGTTGGCAGCTGCGTTTTTTTCCAACGATAGGTAGTTATGTCGCTGCGCCACGCAATGAAGACAGTATTGATTTGTTGTTTTTTGATGCCCACGACATCGTCGCTGGGTTGGAAGAAAAAAGGCTCGTCTGCTTTATGGCGCCGCTTGCCTTACGGGTGGTGATTACCAATACCGTGAATGATGACGTGGTGCTGGAGCATCTCGACCATTTTCATGCTTTTATCGGCCCGTCGGTGGATTTTGAGCACCTCACGCTGTTGTTTCAAAATGCAGAGCAGCTGAAGCATTTGCCATTGCCCGGTGTATCACGGCGTATTCTTGCTTCGTTTACTCATTTCCCGGTTTTTCCCGAAATCAGTACAAATTTACGAAAGCAGCTGGCTGATCCGGCGGTTGAAGTAAGCCGCGTCGCGAGGTTGCTGGAAAACGATCCGGTGGTGGTCTCCAGACTAATGCAGCTGGTGAATTCACCTTATATGGGATTTGCCAGTGAAACCATGTCATTGGAAATTGCTGTCAGCCGGCTTGGCATGCAAGTTGTGGAAATGTTGGTGCTGATGTTGGCGATCAAAGGTGCATCTTCAGCAGTATCGGCTAAAGAGCATGCACAAGTGATAGAACAGGCTCTGCAATTCGGGAATGCATGTCGAGCTTTAGCCAAGCAAAGTAACTTAAAACGACTGCAGCAAGACCATGTGTTTATTGCCGCTATTCTCAGTTGTTTTGGCCAGTTGTTGTTATTGCAAAATGGCTGGATGCTCGATGACCCCGATCTGGTTGCTGAGCAATCCGACACCGTGCGGCCAGATGTCGCTATCTCGGCATATTTGCTTACGTTATGGGGTTTAGATCAAAAGCTGATAGCGCCGCTATTGTCGCAGCATCAATTGATTGACGGTACTGAACCACAATTTCTGGTCAGTAACTGTTTGTATCTGGCGAGGTTAACCAAGCCACAATTGCTTGCTTTACCGGATGCTATTCGGCAGCAGATTGCCCGGTCGCCGTTTGGAAATGCTGTTGGAATTGTTCACTAAAGCAGCGAAATATTCGAAACATCATCGAATGAGTGGCTTTTTAACGGCTATCTGTTGCTGGTGACGGTGTTTCAAATTGTTGAATTAAAGTAATGGTCGCAGCAGCTGGTAGAAAGACCGCAGCGACTGTGGCAGCGATACAAATTATCGTTAGGATGCATCACAAAAATCACGTTGGCATGAACCTGCCGACCAAAATTATCGTAATTTACCGCTCGACCGCCAATTGTTGCTGCATAGCATCGATGTCCAGGCGACTGAAATCAAACAGTCATGAGCATTTGCAGGGAAATTCAGAATGCCGAAGTTAACAAAACGCACCCTTATCATTGGTTCTTGTCTCGTCGCTTTGGCGATTGGTGGTTGGTGGTATCTGAGTCATGACAGTGCAGCAACCGGCCAAACCGCCGCGCAAGGAAAACGTGGGCCAAGAGGCGGTGGCGCTATGAATCCATGGAATGCGCCAGTGCCAGTGCGTGTTATTGCGGCAGGCAGTTCTGATTTAAAAGTGCAAATCAAAGCCATCGGCACTGTCACCCCAATCAATACCGTTGTGTTGCAAAGCCGGGTTAGTGGTCCTTTGTTAGAAGTCCTGTTTAAAGAAGGCGAAAAGGTGGAAGCCGGTCAGTTGCTGGCGCGAATTGATCCTGCAGCCTATCAGGTTAAATTGTCGCAAGCCGAAGGCACCAAACAGCAAAATGTCGCGCAGTTGCAAAACGCTGAGCAAGATTTAGCACTTTATGAAAAGTTAAAACAGCAAAACTCGATTTCAGCGCAGCAATATAACAATCAACAATCGTTAGTAAATCAGTTAAAAGGTACGCTGAAATCAAATCAGGCACAAATTGATGCTGCCAAACTTGAATTGTCTTACACCGAAATCAAAGCGCCAATTAGCGGGCGCTTGGGTTTACGCCGGGTTGACCCGGGCAATTTAGTGCAGGCCAACAGCGCTGAAGGTTTAGTGACAATTACCCAAAGCTCGCCCATCGCAGTGCAATTCACCATCCCTGAAACACAACTGGCGCAAGTCCGGGAAGCTTATCGTGGGGGTGTAGCACTGTCAGTGGAAGCCTGGGACCGTTCAGAGCAACAACAATTGACCAGCGGCGTGTTGACGACGCTCGACAACCAGATTGATTTAGCCACCGGTACCCTAAAACTCAAAGCCGAGTTTGCCAATCAACATGAAGAATTATTTCCAAACCAGTTTGTGAACGTACGGCTGAATGTCGCGGTGCAAAGTGGTGCGGTGACAATCCCACAAGATGCTGTGCAATATGGTTCACAAGGCACTTATGTGTATACCGTGGATAAAGAACAAAAATCGCAAATAAAAATGCTGAAGTTAGGGGCTGTCGACAATGGCCTGGTGGCGGTCGAGGAAGGTTTGGCTGCGGGTGATATGGTGGTGCTGGAAGGTCTGGATCGCTTGCGGCCGGGTCGCCAGGTCGAAGTGATTGCCGATGTGGATCCAAATGCGCCGGCGCCGGTGAAGAAGAAAAGACCAGCACGGCAGGCTAACTAATGAACATGTCCAAACCCTTTATTCTGCGGCCCGTCGCCACATCTTTATTGATGCTCGCGCTGCTGATTGCGGGCATGCTGGCTTGGCGTTTATTGCCGGTTGCCGCTTTACCGCAGGTTGATTATCCGATTATTCAGGTGTTTACCTTTCAGCCGGGTGCCAGTTCAGATGTAGTTGCCAGAACGATTACTGCCCCCTTAGAGCGTCGGTTGGGCCAAATTCCCGGCCTGAAGCAAATGTCGTCCGCCAGTTCCAACGGCGCTTCCGTGGTCACGTTGCAATTTGCGCTGGTTGTTGACATGGGCGTGGCGGAACAAGAAGTGCAGGCTGCGATTAACACGGCAGGTTCTTTATTACCCAATGACTTACCGGCGCCGCCAATTTATCGCAAAGTGAATCCGGCCGATGCGCCGATTCTGACGTTGGCAGTGACTTCAGAAACACTGCCATTGCCGCAAGTCTATGATTTAGTTGACACCCGTATGGCGCAAAAGTTAGCGCAGGTGTCTGGTGTTGGTATGGTTAGTTTAGCCGGTGGTCAGCGTCCAGCAATTCGGGTGAAGGCGAATCCGGCGGCATTGGCGTCACTTGGTTTGAGTATGGAGCAGTTACGCAGCGCCATTACCTCGGCGAACACCAATCAACCTAAAGGTAGTTTTGACGGCCCGTTTCGCTCGACCATGCTCGATGCCAATGACCAAATTCGCAGTACCGAAGAATATGAAGATCTGATTATTGCCTGGCGTGGTGATGCGCCAGTGCGGATGCGCGATGTGGCGACTGTTGAGCAAGGCGCGGAAGATCGTTTTCTGGCAGCCTGGGCCAATCAGCAAGCGGCAGTGTTAGTCAATATCCAACGTCAGCCTGGTGCCAACGTGATTGAGGTCGCAGATAGGGTGCAGCAATTGATGCCGCAACTGACCGCGACTATGCCCGCCGCGGTGCATGTCGAGGTGCTGACCGACCGTACCCAGAGCATCAGAGCTTCTGTACATGATGTGCAAATGGAGCTTATTTTTGCCATTGGCTTAGTGATATTGGTGACTTTTGTCTTTTTACGCACTATTCCGGCAACGATTATTCCAAGTCTGGCGGTACCGCTGAGTTTAGTCGGGACTTTTGCGGTGATGTATCTGCTTGAATTTTCAGTCAATAACTTAACATTAATGGCGCTGACGATTGCCACTGGTTTTGTGGTTGATGATGCCATCGTGATGCTGGAAAACGTGGCACGCCATCGCGAGCAAGGTGCCAGCCCAATGGAGGCGGCACTAAAAGGCGCGCAGGAAATTGGCTTTACCCTCATTTCATTGACCTTTTCATTGATTGCTGTGCTGATCCCGCTGTTGTTTATGGCGGATGTGGTGGGGCGATTATTTTACGAGTTTGCTGTCACCCTCGCCGTCGCGATTCTGATTTCATTGCTGGTGTCACTGACCTTAACACCGATGTTGTGTGCACGTTTGCTGACCAAAATGCCGGCGCATGATGACGAGCATGATTGGATGTCCCGGATCATCAGCCGTTATGGCGTGATGCTGCAGTGGGTTTTGCGCCATCAACGACTGGCGATGCTGGCGATGTTTGGTACTGTGGTGCTGACAGGCGTCTTGTATCTCGCAGTGCCTAAAGGCTTTTTCCCGGTGCAGGACAGTGGTGTGATCCAGGTTGTGACTGAAGCGCCGCAGGATATTTCATTTCAGGCAATGGCTCAGCGTCAGCAGCAACTCGCGGCAAACTTACTGCAACACCCACAAGTCGCCAGTTTAAGTTCGTTTATTGGCGTTGATGGCAGTAACAGTAGTATCAACAGTGGTCGTATTTTACTGAACTTAAAACCTCATAGCAGTCGCAGTGAGTCGGCAACGACCATTATTCAGCAACTTGAGGAACAAGCGGCCAACATCAGCGGGATTAAAGGCTGGTTCCAGCCAGTGCAGGAGCTGAGCATTGAAG
>JAHJNE010000025.1 GCA_018820995.1 Gammaproteobacteria bacterium
GGCTAAGGGATGACTAAGGGATGACTAAGGGATGACTAAAGAGTGGTTAAAGGATGACTAAAGAGTGGCGAAAGGATGCGTCAACGGTGAGTTAAAAAATCAGCACCAGATGATTGGAAAAAATTACACACAAAAACCTAGTCGGCGGTAAGCCGCAGCACAAACAGATAGAAGTTTTTATAACCACAACAGGTCGCAGTAAGAACCTGAAATGACAACAAAAAAGACAGGGTATACCAATGAAAAAAACAATTCAGACACAGGCTGTGCAATTGCAGCAAATCCAAAATTTGCAGCGCCGTGGCTCGCAACGATTCAGCGCAGGTGATGCACAGTTACAACCTTTGTTCCAAGCCATGTTGCTGGCGGGTGGCATGACCCTGTTGGCATTGCCGGCGGCGGCACAAGAAACATCGTCGAGCGCTGTGGCTGAGCAAATCGCCGCCGAACAAGTCGCCACCGAACAGGCAACGGCAGACAAAAGCAAAGAGAAAGAAATCGAAGTCATTGCGGTCTCTGGTTTTCGCGGCAGCTTAAATGTGGCTCTGATGGCCAAACGTGAAGCTGTCGGCTCAAAAGAAACCATTTTGTCAGAAGATTTAGGCAAATTTCCTGATTTGAATATCGCCGATGCTTTAGCGCGTGTGCCGGGGATCGCTATCGAACAAGACGCCGGTGAAGGCCGTCAAATTAGCTTGCGTGGTTTGGGTTCAACCTTTGTCAAAACCACCATTAACGGCATGGAGTCAGCCTCTGCTGGCGCCGCCACCGACGCCGCTGGTGGCGCCAATAAAAGCCGGGCTTTTGATTTTAACGTATTCGCGTCTGAGCTCTTTACTCAAATTGATATCAATAAAACCAGCTCCGCTGAGCTCGAAGACGGTGGCATTTCTGGCAATGTCAATTTGCAAACGGCACGTCCATTTCAGTATCAGGAAGACAAGTTTGCTTATAACCTGAATGGCCGTTACAACGATGTGGCTGAAGAAGTCACGCCACGCGCGTCGATGATGTTCAGCAAAAACTGGGACAACAAGTTTGGCGTGTTATTTTCGGCGGCCTATTCCGAAGGTTTAGTGCAAAGTGAAGGCGCGACCACATTGCGCTGGAACATCAATCACCCGTCCTTTAAAGCAGGTTCAGCAGACAATAAACTGACCACAGCACCGGTGTTTTTGTTATCACCAAAAGGTGCCTACACCAATGAAAATATGGAAGGTTTATACCTGCCTCGTATTCCACGTTACTCTATTTTTAATAAATCGCAAGACCGTCTGGGTTTAACCGGTGCGTTGCAATATCAGGCCACTGACGATTTGCGCTTTAGTCTCGATTTACTGCATGCATCGCTTGATAGCACGATGGATGAATTTCAATATTCAGCGTTATTGCGCGGTAATGTCAGCAGTAAAACTAAAATTTATGCTGAAAATTTAGTCACCGATGCCAACAATACTGTGGTGGCAGCGACTTTATCTGGCGTGCCTATCCGTTCGGAAGCGCGTAAAGATGTCTCCAATTCTGACTTTAATCAGGTGACATTAACCGCCGATTGGCAGTTGAATGATGCATTGTCGATGGTCGCATTGGCTGGTTTTGGTGAATCGAAACTCGACACGCCTTATCAACGTACTTTTGCTCTTGATTCGTTTGATTCGACCTTTGCCTACAGTTTTGATAGCAGTATTGATCCGGTGGCGTTAATCGGCCAAACCGGAACTGGCATTGCTTCTGGCTCAATGAATATGAACATCCCATCCTTTGCCTTTGCCCCGGCGCAAAAGCCAGGTGCAACTTATAGCCAAGAGCAGTTGCAGCAATTGATGCAAAACCCTGATTTATATAGCATTGGTCTGGCCCGGAATAAAACGCAAAGTATCGACAGTGAAAACAGCAATTTGAGCTTAAGCTTTAAATATGTGATGAACGATGAGTTCACCTTGAAGTTTGGCCTCAACCACCGGGTGTTCAAAACGGCTAACGTGCAAGGTGATAACGGCTGGAAAGTGCTGAATACCACCACCAACAAAACCAGCGGTGACAGTGCGGAGGCGCTGGTGCAAAAGCTAGCGGCTGATCGCCTGCGTGGTGCTTTGTTCGGTTTATCGCTGGACGGCGCCGGTCAGCATTTTGGCAATGCGGCTTCAGTGCCCGGCACATCAACCTTAAATGGCAGCAGCTGGTTAACACCTGATTACGATAAAGCCTTGGCGGCTTTTGGCAATGAAGGTTTTTTCGAGGCGAAAGAGCGTTACTCGACCACCTATGATGTGAAAGAAGAAGTCACCGGCGCTTATCTGCAGCTGGATTTTAACAAAACTTTATTTGGCAAAGACTTACGCGGTAATGTTGGGGTGCGGGTGATCGAAAACACCAACACTTCAGCCATTGTGAACCTCGATCATATCTATGCCGACGGTTATACACCAGGCCGCGGTGCCGGTGCCGAGATCGCCGGTGGTTATGGCTGGCGGGAAACGGTCAGTGAAAGTCGCGATGTGTTGCCATCTTTAAACCTGGCTTACGATTTAACAGATGAGTTGGTAGCTCGTTTGAGTTTGTCTCAGGCAATTACCAGACCTGCGATTTCAGACTTAGCCTCGGCAATTAAGGTCAATACGCCAGATGCAAAAGATCCAACCGCCACTATCGAACAAGGTGCAGGCCCAACCTTACGTCCATACGAGTCGAATCAAGTGGATGTAGCGTTGGAATGGTATTTTGCCGAAGAATCCTTGGTTGCAGTGGCCGCATTTTACAAAGACATCACCGGTTTAAGTAAAGGCTCCAAGCAGGAAGTTTATTCACGGGAACAACTGAGCGCATTGGGCATTGACCTCGGGGATACCGATCCGGCAACAGTGACCTGGGATGTGACGCAATTGCTGAATACCCCGGCCGAAGGGGTGACGGGCGTTGAGTTTATTTACCAGCAACCGTTTAGTTTTTTACCTGAACCCTGGAACGGTTTTGGCTTCTTGTCGAATCTGACCTGGATTGATTACAAACGCGATATTACCGATCCATTCACTAAGCAAGTGTCTAGTTTATTGGCTGAGGAAACGTCTCGTCTGAGTTACAACTACACCCTGTATTTTGAGCAGGACAGCTGGAGCGCGCGGGTGTCATATAACTTCCGTGAACGTTATATCAAAGAGTATCTGAACAAATACAAAGATGAAGGCACTTTTGGTCGTGGTTATGAGGATAAAGGACAACTGAATTTCTCCACGCGCTACAAAATTAACAGCCATTTGTCGGTGTCGTTTGAAGCGTTAAACCTGACCAACGCAGCAACGCAGCAGTGGAGTGATGTCTATACTTCACGTCCAGCGGAATACTTACTGACCGGACGTCAATACCTAATTGGGATCCGTGGATCGTTCTAAAACGGTGATGTGATGAAGGTGATCCGGACAGGTTTTTACACCGGTCCGGATTTTTCGTTTGGGTCGGTTCAGGAAAAACTATGTTTAATCATTCAAAATGGTTGGCAGTGCTGTGCAATGTCATACTGATTAGCTTTGTTGGTGTGGCAAATGCCGGCACCAATCCGCAAATGCCAGATCCAGAGCTGGATCTCAATCATCAATGGCGCTCAACAGCGCAACAAGACGCAAAGTGGCAACGCTATTTTGCGCAGTCGGAAAGTTTAGCCGCACAAGATCACGCCGCGCTGCAAAACGAGCTTACGGCGCTTCAACAAACCAAGCCAACGTCACCGCATAAACACAAACAATTTGGTTTTGATCCGAAGCCAGACATGGCTTATTTGCAAAGTAAAGCAGCGGCGCATGTAGCTCAGGTGATTTTATCCTTTCAAACACCATCTGGTGGCTGGAGTAAGCGCACCGATATGGCCGAACAACCACGACAACCCGGTCAAATGTTCGGAGTGGAAAAAAACTATATTCCTACTTTTGACAATGGCGCGACCACTACTCAACTACGCTGGCTGGCGGCTTTTTACCCCTATGCTGCCAAAGATTTGCAACCGCAGGTTCAAGCGGCCATCGAACAAGGCATTGAATTTATTATTCAAGCGCAATACCCGAATGGTGGTTTTGCCCAGACCTATCCGCTACGGGGTGGTTATCATGATGCGATTACCTTAAACGATCAGGTGATGGAAGAATTACTGACCTTATTGCGTGATGTTTCAGCGGACCCGCA
>JAHJNE010000304.1 GCA_018820995.1 Gammaproteobacteria bacterium
GGTACTGCTCAAGGCAAACAGTTTAAATACTATTGCGTCTTCGTCGCAGACAAGGATCTTGCTCATGCCGGCTTTTCGCTTCGTCACAGCAAATCAACAACTTACCCTGTACTTTTCAGTATTGTTCTTCAGTTTTATTGGGTTCTCGCATAGCTTTTGTCAAGCAAACGAGCAACCTACGCCGATGCAAATACTGACAGTGATTGAACCTCCGGCCAGTTATATCAATAGTCACGGAGAACTGAGTGGTTATGCCACAGATCTCGTTCTAGCCTTACAAAAACAGGTACAGGATCACAGTATCATTCAAGTGATGCCCGAATCCAGAGCGCTATTGACAGCGGCGCGCCAACCAAATGTCTTACTATTTGGCTTTTCACGTACACCAGAACGTGAAGACAAATATCATTGGATCATGCCGTTATTACGCAAAAGATGGATTGTATATGTCCGACATGACAGTCAACTGGAAATCAATAATCTGAACGACCTCAGAAGTCTGGACAGTATTGGTGTGGTGCGCGGCGATGTGCGGGAAGAATGGTTGTTGGCACAGGGATTTACCAACTTACAAAGCTCGGCGAGTCATGCCCAGAACTTAGCAAGATTGCGTAGCGGTCGTTTAACCGCCATCGCATATGAACCACAGGGTATGCAGTACTTGGTCAAAGAAACCGGTCATCAGATGGAGGAGTTTAAACCGTTGCTGCAATTTCACAGTTCAGAAGTTTGGCTTTTGATGTCGCGTCAAACCAGCAGCAGTGAGGTTTTACGATGGCAAATCGCCGCCGAACAGATGAAGTTAACCGGTCAACAACGGGCTATTTCCCTCATGTGGCAACAACGACTATTGATAGCGGAACAAATCCAAAGCAGCATCCAACAAGATCTGTTGCAGTTTTAGAAAATAAACAACATGGAATTGACGTTGCGGATTGGTGAAATCGTCAATATCTGCTCATACTTGCGTCATAACAACAATCCTGACAAGGAACTTTAAACATGAACTTTCACAGTATTAGAGTGAAAAGCACAATTCCGATGTTGATGCTCGGAGTGACGCTGATTATCGTTATTTCCATGTTTAGCTATTTATCGGCGATGCAGCGCAACGCGCTGGATATGCAAGCCGATAATTTTCTGAATGCGATTTCGGTGGTGCTTAACGCCGACCGCGATCTGTATCAGGCGAAGCTAGCGACCACCCACTTCCTGAATAAGTTTGGTGACGCTGAAAAACAGCGTAAGGATGTGGCAGAAAACGCGGATCAGGTCAAAGACCGGTTTGCACAATACCTCAATCACTTAAAAGCATACCCGGAAATCAAAAATCAATTCAGTCGCTTTGATCAGGAGTTTAATCAGTGGCTGCAAAGTACCAATCGGCTGATTGGGGCTGCAGACAGCGGCGCAGATTTGCAAACTTTGATTGCGGACGAACAACAAAACTTTTCTTCATTGCGCGCTGTGTTGGACGATGCGGGTGAGACTGCACTAAAAAAATCGGTGTCCGAGCAGGAGGCGCTGACCGCTTCAATCAAACGTTTTCAATATCTTGCTTACGGTATCTCCTTTGCGATTTTATTGATCGCCGGCTGGTACAGCTACCAAATTCCCCGCACGCTAACCAAACAAATTAATTTCCTGACTCGTCGCATCAATGAAATCGCTTCTGGCGAGGGCGATTTAACAGCAAGACTCAATGTACAAAGCAAAGATGAATTTGCAGAACTAGCGCATGAATTTAATGGCTTTGTTGCGAATCTTTGCCAGCTTATTGCCGCAGTATTACAACAAGCTGGACAACTTAGCCAATTAACGGAACATTTATCGCAATCAGCGAACAACAGCAAAAACATTACCAATTCTTTAAACTTAGCTTCTGACTCTATCGTCAGCGCCGTCCATGAAATGACCATCGCCAATAAAGAAATGGCTACTGTGGCCACCAATTCGGCCAGCGAAGCGGATTCAGCCAGCCGCACGGCCGAACAAGGTTTAGAAGTAGTAAATAACGTCAATCAAAGTATGGCGGCACTGTCAGGAGACGTTGATACGGCGCTGAGTTGTTCAACTGAGCTTGAGAATAGCTCTGAAAATATTGCTTCAGTGCTTGATGTTATCCGAAGTATTGCCGAGCAAACCAACTTACTGGCGCTCAATGCGGCCATAGAAGCGGCTAGAGCCGGCGAACAAGGTCGGGGTTTTGCGGTGGTGGCGGATGAGGTTCGAACCCTTGCGTCGCGCACCCAACAAAGCACCAATCATATTCAGGAAATGATTCAGAATTTACAAAGCCGGGTCAATCAGGCTTCAGGGGCAATTAACAGCGGCAAAGCCAATGCTGACCGCACTTTGCAGTTTTTTGCCAAAGCGGACGAAGTATTTCATCAGTTGCAGGAATCGTCGCGCCGGGTAAACGATATGGCCACACAAACAGCTGCCGCGACCGAAGAACAAAGCCTAGTGTCGGAAGAAATAACTAAAAATCTGTATGCGTTGCATGATCAAGCCAGCGCTGCGGGCGGAATAGCAGACAGCAACGAGCAATTGTCGACGCAGATCAAACAGCTATCGACCACCTTGTTTGGCTTGGTTGGTCGGTTTAAAGTGAGCTAGCCTGGGATCGTTTTCACTTCACAAATTTTACGCAACAAAAAGCCGGAGCATGCTCCGGCTTTTTGTTCGAAAAATAATTAATCAGGCTTTTTTGATACACCGACCATGGCTGGGCGTAATAAACGACCATTCAGTTCATAGCCTTTTTGCATCACAAAAATCACTGTATTGGCATCTAATTCAGCATTTGGCTGAATAGACATGGCCTGGTGATATTCTGGATTAAATGGTTGACCTTGTGGGTCAATTTGCTGCACACCATATTTTGCAACTGTATCCAGTAAACCTTTAAATGTAAGTTCCACGCCTTCAGCTAATGGCTTTACAGTTTCATTTTCACGGTCAATAAAACTTAATGAACGTTCTAAATTATCCAGAACCGGCAACAAATCACCGGCAAATTTTTCTAACGCAAATTTATGAGCTTTTTCCACATCTTGGGCTGAGCGACGTTTGCTGTTTTCTGCTTCGGCTTTTACCCGCAATGCCAGATCCTGCTGATCGGCAGCCAGTTGTCGCGCGGCGACCAGTTCAGCTTCCAATTTAGCAATCACTGCTTGCTCGCCAGACAATTGTACCGGCTCACCTTGTTCAGTGGTCTGTTGCTCTGCTTCCAGCTCTGCTGCTGTTTGCTGTTCGTTTTGCACTTGTTCTTGCTCGCTCATCAGTTTACTTCTCCAAAATCTAGTCTGGCTATTATGGGGATTGTTGCGGCTGATTCAAGTGCCTAGACAATAGTTGACCACAAGCCTCGACTAAAGGGATTAATCGCGCATAGTTCATCCGCCTTGGACCAAGCAGCGCCAGATAGCGATGTGGCTCGGCTTGATAGCGGACCGTAATCACACTGACGTTATTTAATTGAGCAATACCCGACTCACGACCAAGTATCAACTTGGTGCTGTTATCTAACGTCAGTGGTTTAAGTAAATTCATCAGGCAGGATGGTTGTTCCAACAGCTGGATCACTTGCTGAAGCGCTGGATCTCTTTGTGATTCAGCGGCTTGCAATAAATGATGTTGACCAAATACTAAGGGCCGATTTTGTTGCAATTCATCCAGACTGAGTTGTGCCATCACATCTTGCAATAACCCGGCAATGGCGCCAGTTTCTGTCTTTAACATCAATGCCAATCTGGAAATACCTTCCAGCCATTGCTGTCCGCACAGAGCTGCATTTAACAAACACAATGCCCGGCTTAATGTCATCGCATCGATACTTTGCTCCTGCGATAGCCCACGATGCAAAATATCGCCTTCTTCGTCAATCACTACCAACAACAGGCGATCAGCGGCCAAACGCACCAAATCAACCTGCCGAATCACCCGGCCATTACTTTTTGGCGGACTGAAAATACTCACTAAACCGGTTAAGTTGGCAAGTAATTGGCCAGCCTTTTGACATAACAACGATACCGGTAATTGCGGCAATAAATTCTGCTGCATTTCATTCAACCAGCGCCCTGGCAAAGGTTCAAGCTGCAACATTTTATCGATATATAATCGGATCCCCTGCGTGGTGGGAATACGGCCAGCCGAAGTATGAGGCGACCTGATCAATCCAATCTGTTCCAGTTGCATCATGGCGTTTCGTACCGTGGCAGAACTCACCTGCAGTGCGGTATGCGCCGAAATTGCCTTAGAAGAAACCGGCGAACCATCCGCCAGGTACTGCTCCACAATTAATTTCAGGATCAACTCTGAACGACTCAGGTCAAGCGTCATACTGCCACCTTTTACTAAACACTTGGATATAGTGGGGCTTTGGCCAGAAAAATCAACTGTCGTGGCTGAAGATGCAGCAGTTGTATGGTTGCTACTGGTACAGAGCGATACTGCTGCGTATACTCAAAACCAAACTTTCGCTGGATCAATAAGCTATGAGTCACGCCTTTCGAACTATCGGCCTGATTGGAAAACCAAATCATCAGGGCGCAAACCACACGCTGGTCAGCCTTTATCATTTTCTGAAGCAATATCAACTACAAGTCTATGTGGAAGAGAAAGTTGCAGGTTCGCTGGGGCTAGAAGGCGTACAAGCGTTGGATTTAGTCGATTTAGGTAAGAACTGCGACTTAGCAATCGTTGTCGGCGGTGATGGCAATATGCTTGGCGCTGCGCGGGTTCTGGCACGTTTTGGCGTCGCGGTACTGGGTGTCAACCGCGGTAATCTTGGCTTTCTAACAGATTTATCGCCGGAAAGTTTTCAGATCCCCCTCGCCGAGGTACTGGCTGGCAATTACGTCAACGAACACCGCAATCTGCTGGAAATTGAAGTGCATCGTCATGACAGCATCAAAAGCAGCAATAGTGCGGTGAATGAAGCCGTACTACACGCTGACAAAGTCGCGCACATGATTGAATTTGAAGCTTATATTAATGATGAATTTGTATTCAGTCAGCGATCGGATGGCCTGATTGTTAGTACCCCTACCGGCTCAACCGCTTATTCGTTATCTGGCGGTGGTCCTATTCTCACGCCTGAACTCGATGCGATGTGTCTGGTTCCGATGTTTCCGCATACATTAAGTAGCCGACCGCTGGTCGTCTCTGGCGACAGCGAAATCCGCTTAAAAGTGGCGCCAAGTAATGACGCTCATCTGCAAATCAGCTGCGACAGTCATGTGATTCTCGCGGTCATGCCAGGTGATGAAATAGTGATCAGAAAACACCCAAAACCGCTTAAATTGGTCCATCCACCAGGCTATAGCTATTTTAACGTGCTGCGAAACAAACTAGGTTGGGGTTCTAAACTCTATTAAATTCAACAGCCTTTCAATAATCCTCAAATTACTTTAGCTCGGCCAAAAATATTTTTTTGGTCGAGCCTTGTCAGCCACTAGATTACTGTATAAATTTACAGTCATTAAATACATCTAGTTGTGACTGCCTGGAGCCGCCATGTTAACCCATCTTCATATCAGCAATTTTGCCATTGTCCGCGCGCTGGAAATTGAATGGCATACCGGCATGACCACGATTACCGGTGAAACAGGCGCAGGTAAATCAATATCTTTGGACGCACTGGCGTTATGTTTGGGAGAGCGAGCGGACGGCACTGTGGTACGCCCTGGTACTGACAAAGCCGATTTTGTTGCAACTTTTGATATCAGTAGCCTTCCCGCAGCCCAACATTGGTTGCAAAGTCAGGATCTGGCGATGGGCCAGGAATGTATTGTTCGAAGAGTTGTCAGTAGTGAAGGTCGCTCTCGAGGCTACATCAACGGTGTTCAGGTACCAGCGCAACAACTTAAATTACTGGGACAACTGCTACTGAGCATTCATGGTCAGCACGCTCACCAGTTACTACTCAAATCAGATCATCAACGACAACTACTCGATGCATTCGCAGACCATCCAGCACTACTCTCAACTGTGAAACAGCATTGGAAAAGCTGGCAACAACTGAAACAGGAATATCAGGAATTACGTAAGTCACAACAGCAACGTGAAGCGCAACGTCAGTTGCTGGAATACCAGGTAGCTGAGTTGGATCAATTTGCACCGCAAGCTGATGAATTCCTAGCATTAGAAGCTGAACACCAACGATTAAACCATAGTGCACAGCTGATTGAATCAAGTCAGCAATGTATCCAGCTTCTGAGTGAAAGTGACGATGGAAATGTCTTGAGTTTACTGCAATTGGCGGCCCATCAAATCAGTGATGCTTGTGCGATTGACGCGCAACTCTCTGGTGTCGACCAGATGCTGCAGGAAGCCTTGGTTCAGGTCGAAGAAGCGAGCCGAGAATTACGTCGTTATGGAGACAGGGTTGAAATTGATCCGGAGCGGTTAAACGAAATTGATTCAAGATTAGGGTTATGGTTATCGTTAAGCCGTAAACATCAGGTACCGAATGATCAATTGGCACTTCATCACCAACATCTTGGCTCCCAGCTATTACAGTTAGCTGGTGATGACGAACGTTTGCATGAATTGGATCTGGCGATTGCCCAAGCTGCACGACACTATAGCGAAGCTGCTGCTGCATTGACTGAGCAACGACAACAAGCGGCGCTGGAACTCAGTAGCAAAATAGCCGCGAGCATGGCTGATTTGAGCATGCACAACGCCAGATTTCAAATTGAAGTACAAACCTTGGCATTAGACAAGGCCAATGCTCAGGGTCTTGATCATATTGAATTTATTGTCAGCACCAATCCGGGTCAGCCCTTACAGCCGATGCATAAAGTCGCGTCAGGCGGCGAATTATCTCGGATCAGCCTTGCAGTGCAGGTTATTTTGGCTGACAAAGTCACCACACCAACCCTGATTTTTGATGAAGTAGACGTTGGGATCAGTGGTCCTGTAGCTGCAGGTGTTGGTCGGCTGTTACGACAACTTGGCAGCGCGACTCAAGTAATTTGTGTCACCCA
Source organism: Gammaproteobacteria bacterium (assembly GCA_018820995.1). GTDB lineage: Bacteria > Pseudomonadota > Gammaproteobacteria > Enterobacterales > Alteromonadaceae > Pararheinheimera. The sequence continues at coordinate 6,996 of JAHJNE010000304.1, forward strand.
TCTACCGCAAGTGGCGAGTCAGGGCCATCAACAAATGTATGTCGAAAAATACACCGACGGTATTCATACTGAAACCCGGATGCGTAACCTGAGTGATGATGAAAGAGTGCAGGAAATTGCCAGATTACTGGCTGGTGAGAATGTCAGTGCGAGTGCCATTGCAAACGCACGCGAACTTTTATGTACCCCTTAGGTCAGATGGAGGGTTTTAAGCCCAAAACCATTGACGATTCGGGTAGGCCATGCGGCAACTGAACAAATCTGTAACGCAAGTCCCGCCCGGAGCATAGCTATGCAATGTGACTGGGTCGGACTGACACATCAATGAGTGAAGGCAACAAACAACCCCGAATCTTCAAGGATGAAGGGTTTTATCTCCCCCCATGCTTGCGGTATGATGCAAGCCTAACTTAAAAAACTGAAGAGTGTTATGGCAGCTGTATTCTCAAAATCAATCAGCAAATGGCTGATTGCCGCAGGTTGTGCCTTATCGGTATCAGCATGCACCAACTGGATATACCGGATTGATGTGCCACAAGGCAATTTCTTAGAACAAAAAGATATCGACAAGCTGCGGATCGCGATGACCAAAGAACAAGTTCAGTTTGTCCTTGGTAACCCGGTCGCTGAAAATAGTTTTGATAAAGACGTTTGGCATTATTTTTATGCTTTAAAACGCGGTAACGGCGAGCATTTCGAGAAAAAACTAGTGCTGAGTTTCACCGATAATAAATTGGCGCAAATGACTGGTGATTTCGAAACTCCAAAAGACTTTAATACTGCACTTGATCAATAACAGGCAGTTTTAGCGCTGATGAGCGAACAATTAGGGTATCCCCCCACAGTGGTGATACCCTTTTTTAATGGCGATTGAGTAGATTTCTTAATTGCAGACTGCAGGATTAGTGTTGTGGCCGACCGCCGGTGACTTTATCGGCCCGCCCTTCATCTTTTGCTTTTTCGGCACGGCGTCTGCGCATATCTTTTGGATCGGCAATCAATGCACGATAGATTTCAATCCGATCGCCTTGTTTGACCATCTCGTCCAGTTTGACGGTGCGACTCCAAATTCCCACCTTATTCACATTCAACTTAACTTCCGGGTAGCTGTTTAGAATTCCGGAGAGTTCGATGACTTGTTGCACAGTGGAGCCAATTGGCACCATTAAACTCAATAAACTTTGACGTTCAGGCAAGGCAAATGCGACTTCAACTGAAATTTGTTCAACCATGTTGATCTCCATAAACCTGTTTTGCACGTTCAGTAAAAGCTTGCACCATCGCTACCGTGAGTTCGTGAAAGATTTTACCAAAGGCGAATTCAACTAGTTTACTGGAAAACTCAAACTCTAAAGCCAGGACCACTTTACACGCTTGTTCATTTAACGGGATAAACTGCCAGCCGCCACGTAAAAATTTAAACGGGCCGTCTACCAGTTCCATCGCCAGTTGCTCATAAGGAATGAGGGTGTTACGGGTAGTAAAGCTCTTGCCAATACCTGCTTTGGAAACTTCGAGAGTAGCTGTTTGCACGGTACCATCAAAAGACAGCACCGCAGATTTACTGCAACCCGGTAAAAACTGCGGATAAGAAGGCACATCGGCGACCAACTCAAACATCTGACGGGCACTGTAAAAAACCAGCGCGCTACGTTCAATTTGTGGCATACTCACTCCCCTGAATCAGGCGCCGATTGTAGCAGAATCA
>JAHJNE010000305.1 GCA_018820995.1 Gammaproteobacteria bacterium
GCTGGAGCAACGCGCCGATAAAAGACCGGTCAACTCGGATTTACGTGAGTCTGGGTCAATCGAGCAGGATGCTGACTTAATTATGTTTATCTACCGTGATGAGGTATATCACGAAGACAGCGCCGATAAAGGCACGGCAGAAGTGATTATTGGTAAACAGCGGAATGGCCCGATTGGGCGGGTACGGCTGACATTCCATGGCCGTTATTCGCGGTTTGATAATTACGCAGGCGCAGCCCGGTTTGAGGACGAGTATTAATGAGTCGTCGTCCAATTGCGCAAATTAATATTGACGCATTGCATCATAACTTTGGCCATTTACAAAAAATGGCGCCGCACAGCAAAATTCTGGCCGTGCTCAAAGCCAATGCTTATGGCCATGGCTTGTTAGCTGTTGCAGAGCAGTTAAAAATAGCTGGCGCTTTTGGCGTGGCGAGGATTGATGAAGCTTTATTGTTACGTGCCGGTGGCATCGTAAAACCGATTGTGCTGCTCGAAGGCTTTTTCCATCCGGATGAATTACCGCAAATTGTGGCTTCGAACCTCCAGGTTGTGGTGCATCATTTATCTCAGGTCGATGCATTATTAAGTGCTGAGTTAGATGCACCAGTTCATGTCTGGCTGAAAATAGACAGCGGCATGCATCGCTTAGGCATCTATCCGGAGCAATTCAGCGAAGTTTATCAGCGGCTGATGGCAAGCTCAAATGTGCTAAAACCACTGCGACTGATGACGCATTTCGCCTGTGCTGATGAGCTTGACAACAATTCAACTTCTACCCAGTTAGCGTTATTTAAACAGTTAATTCAAGGCTGTGATGGTGAGTTATCTATCGCCAATTCAGCAGGCATCCTTGCTTGGCCTCAAAGCCACGGTGATTGGATCCGCCCAGGTTTAGCCTTGTATGGTGTGTCACCAATGGTGGATGGCCGCTCGTCAGAGCACGGTTTAAGACCGGTTATGACATTTAGCAGTTCAGTGATTGCCGTGCGTAAGGTTAAAAAAGGCGATAAAGTCGGCTATGGCGCAAGTTGGAGCGCACCAGAGGATACTAATCTAGCGGTGGTCGCGATTGGTTATGGCGATGGCTATCCTCGCAACGCCCCAAGCGGCACTCCGGTGTTAATTAATGGTAATCGATACCCTATTGTCGGTCGGGTTTCAATGGATATGACCACGGTTGATATTGGTGATGCTGACATTGCGATTGGCGATCAGGTGGTGCTTTGGGGGGAAACGTTGGCGGTAGAGGAAATAGCTGCTTTAGTGCAAACCATCCCGTATGAGCTGCTATGCAACATTACCAGTCGCGTGCAATTACGCTATGTGAATGATGAGCAGTTATAAAAAAAACCGGCTTTTGCCGGTTTTGTTATGACATCAAATAAAATCTATTTTTGATTGTCGAAACTGACTTCTATATGCACTTTGCCAAAATCTGAATCAAACGGCATCAGAATTTTTGGACCATCACATTTATGGGTAATGGTGTGGGCTTTACCTGATACAACAACAGGCGTGGCCATACTGAATTCATAGCCTTTTTCGCCTAGGATCCGTTTAGCACCACCAGTCACCATATTGGTAATTTCACCGACCATGTCGGTCACTTCTTCATTAATCGCTTTTGGGCGCTCGCCCAGCATCCGAAACATGATTTCAAGGGCTAATGATTCTTCAAAAGTAACTGAAAACGAACCTTTGGTCTGAGGGCCGATCATCCCGATCAATCCTGACACGTCGCCACGCGCTACTTCATCCTTTTTGATCCTTGGTTGTCCAGGCACGATTTGCGTATTTGCCATGGTACTTAACACATTCACCAAAGATGATAGAAATGGATTTACGTACTCAACATTCATTTAATAGACCCATTGAATAAAATAGCGTTGGATTTACTGACTATGTCCCTAAGGTTAGGCAGATTCTTTAGAATAAACAAGTCTAGCTCTTTGTTTTTGAGATAGTTTCCACGCCAAATCGTTAGTTTTGCTATCAATCGCGGCGAACTTTGGTCGAAATTTAACTGGTATAAAGGTTAATTATATTTTTTCAACACAATGTTGGCATAATCCCCGGGCTTCGATGGTCTGTTGCTTGATCACAAAACCTTTAGTAGTTGCCAATCTCTCAAACTCTTGTTGCAATACTTTTGAATGCAATTCTTCAACATGCCCACAGCCCTGACAAATAAGTAATTGCGCTGGATGGTGATGCTCAAAATGATGGCAAAGCAAAAATGCATTGCTGGATTCAATTTTATGGATAAAACCTTGTTCAGTGAGAAAATCTAATGCGCGATAAATAGTCGCGGGTTTTGCAGACGGTTCAGTACTTTTTAGTTGTTCGAGAAGTTCATAAGCACCAACACCAGACTGGGTACTTGCTAACAGTCGGAATACTTTTTCGCGGATTGATGTAAACCGTGCGCCATTGTGTTCACAAATATGCCTTGCCCGCAGCACTAAAGATTCGATAGACATAACTTAGTTATACCACTTTTATTCAGGATCTATTGCAGTGTAACATACAAAAGCACAGCATAAAGCTGTTAAAAAGCGCAGTAAATGCTTGTACTTTTGGGATTTCTACATTGACTCAATAATTATGCAATTCAGAGAAAATTATCAATCCCACCTTATAGTTAGAAGTTGTGGTCCTAACCATCAATCTATTCTATTATCAAGCAGTACATAGAGTTATTCCCCGAAGGTTGGTGTGCATTTTTTCTTATTTTCAATTTACCTTTATTCCCAAGCGACCGTGTTGAACTGTTCAATTAAGATTCTGCTGTTCGTGAAATCCACCCATTGTTGAGATAATCCTGTAAGTCCGGCTCTTCGCGCCTCTCTGCCTGCCCAAGATCTGCGATTCGCGGTATACTGTCGACTTACCTTTATCATCCCTGACGGCGCAGCGATAGCGTGGTTCGCTTTTGCTCGCCTTGTGTTATTGATGACTAAAACTTGGCATTGTGACGCATTGGAATGAAAGATCCCGATGCAATGGCGGAATAATATCGGCAATTACA
>JAHJNE010000026.1 GCA_018820995.1 Gammaproteobacteria bacterium
ACCTTCAATGTACAAATCAGTCAGCCGCACAAACAAGCCAAAATTGGTGACCGTTGACACAACGCCTGAAAACTCAGCGCCAATATGATCTTGCATGTATTCACATTTCAGCCAATCGGATACTTCGCGCGTCGCATCGTCAGCGCGGCGCTCGGTCATTGAGCACTGTTCACCTAACGGCACCATTTGCTCTGGCGAGTAAGAACGCTCACCTGTTGTTTGTTCACCTTGTTTTTTCAATAAAGACTTAATCACCCGGTGCAGAAGCAAATCCGGATAACGCCGGATTGGTGAAGTGAAATGTGAATAGGCTTCAAGCGCCAGACCAAAGTGGCCCAGATTTTCCGGCTGATAAACAGCCTGCTTCATCGAGCGCAGCATCGTTGTTTCGATCAATTCTTTATCAGGTCGGTCTTGCAACTTCTGCAACACATTCATCAAATCGAGAGGTGTTGGTTCAATTGGCAAATCGGCACTGATGCCAAGTTCGGCCAGGAATCGTTTGAAGTTGGCAAAGCGGTCGGAATCGGGTTGTTCATGCACCCGATAGAGCGCAGCCGCTTCAGCCTTCTCCACGAGCTCAGCTGATGCCACGTTGGCTAAAATCATACATTCTTCGATGATCTTATGTGCTTCGTTGCGATGCACCGGAACTATCTGCTCAATTTTACGATGGCTATTAAAAATAAACCGTGTTTCAACAGTTTCAAATTCGATCGCGCCGCGAACCGCCCTGACTTTAGACATTTGTTTGTATAAAGAATACAAGTGATCAATATTGGTCAGATTTCCTTCGTATTGCTGACGCAGTTCCGGATCACCTTGTAAAATCGCATGCACTTTGTTGTACGTCAGACGCGCTTTCGAATGCATCACCGCTTCATAAAACTTCGCACTACCTAACTTACCTTGCGCACTGATATGCATTTCAGCGACAAAACATAGCCGGTCAGTATGCGGATTTAACGAGCAAAGACCATTGGATAACACTTCTGGTAGCATTGGCAGCACATGGTCAGGGAAATATACCGAGTTACCACGTTCTAATGCTTCTCTGTCCAAAGGAGTATCTGGTAGTACATAGGCGGTCACATCAGCAATCGCCACCCAAAGGTGCCAACCACCGTCGTTTTTGCGTTCACAATACACGGCGTCGTCAAAATCGCGCGCGTCTTCACCGTCGATAGTGATCAAACCCAATTGAGTTAAATCAACACGGCCGGCTTTGGCAGCCTCTGGTACTTCAGTGCCATAACCTGCGACTTGCTTTTCGACAGCTTCAGAAAAAACGTGAGGCAGCTGATGATTGCGGATCGCAACTTCAATCTCCATTCCAGGCGCCATATGGTCACCAAGCACTTCAATCACTTTACCTACAGCGTTAACCCGTTTAAATGGACGTTGCGTGACTTCCGCCAGCACAATTTGGCCATGGCGGGCAGCGCCCTCTTGACCGACTGGGATCACAATATCTTGGGTGATCCGTGGATCTTCTGGCACGACAACGGCCAATGCGAAATCTTTAAAATAACGGCCGACAATAGGCTCGGTTCTCGGCGTTAATACCCGCACGATGCGCGCTTCAACTTTGTCTTTGCCTTTAATCTCGCCAGCGCTTGCCAGCACGACATCGCCAGGTAACAGGCGCTGCATATCGAAATTTTGGATATACCAATCCGGCCCACCCTGCTCCAGCTTTAAAAAGCCAAAACCATCACGATGGCCGATAACTGTGCCTTTGACCAAATCTAAATCATCTACCACACCATAACGTTTGGTTTTGGTAAACAACAACTGGCCATCACGCTCCATTGCGCGTAAACGTTTTTTTAATGCAAAAAGTGGCTCGTCGCCTTCCAGCTTTAATTCAGTCGCCAATTCTTCAAAGTAGGCAGGTTGTTGGCGCTGTTTGATATGCTCGAGGATAAATTCGCGGCTGGGGATAGGGTTTTCATATTTTTCTTGCTCACGCGCAAGATGCGGATCTTTGATCGTCATGGATTCTCTTCATTACTAAAACTTCGGCAAGTGTAACAGTCCGCCGTTATTTTTTCACTGCTGCTGCTGTTTTTATCAGCAAATCCAAGATGAATTTTTACTTACAGTGGTTTTTTGGCTCTTGCCAGCACAGGCTCTGGCATCCTGGTTGCCAGTTTTTGTAGCGCAACCTGAATGCGCTGATGCAATTTTTTATCCGCAGTCACGGAATGATGTAACCAACGATAAACGGTTTCATAGTCGACTGGGCTGCCATGCCCACTTAGCAGCAATTCAGCGAGTCTGATCTGCGCATTAATATTACCCATAGCACCGGCTTCATGAAGATAATACTGCGCTTTGACTAAATCTTTTTGGACAAATTTTCCTTGTTGATAATAACGACCAATTTGCTCTAAAGCTTCTGGCAAACCTTGCTTGGCAGCGTCATCCATTAAGTCCCAGCCACGTTCAACGTTTACCGGCACGCACACGCCGTAAACCAGCATATCGCCGAATAAAAATTGGTATGAAGGCAGTTTCATAATATCAGCACGTGCTTCAATATCTTTGACCAACTGACAGTCATCTGCTTTAACTCGTTGTAAGTGAGCATTTTGGCGGATCAGCGAAAGGAGTTCGTCTTGGGTGTAGAGTTGAACGACTTGTAAATCTTGGGAAGTCACTTGTGCAGTCCCCTGCTGCGGCAGGATACAAAGCAATACGAAAGACCAAAGACCTATTTTGTTCATTTATTTATCACCGGAAGATTGACGCTTTTGATGCTGAATTATCTTTATACAATATTCTTGCCAATTCAGCTGCCATTTCTGATGAGATAAATAAAGATGCCAGAAGCATACTTTTCACTGTCTAGCCTCGGACATTTTGGCAGGCATAAAAAAACGCTGCACCTGGCAGCGT
>JAHJNE010000306.1 GCA_018820995.1 Gammaproteobacteria bacterium
CAACAAACCATGTTGATTTACATCCATTTTTAACAGCAGTTTCATGTTACTACCGGATAGTTGGTGGAAATTCGCCGGTACTTCAGTGCCGCTCGCCGCCATCGCCTCTTCCATCGTTTTAAAGAAACGACCGTAATCCATACCAAAGCTCAGCAAACCATTTTTAGTCAGACTTTCTTTGGCCACAGCTGCAGACTGGCTAGTCGCTTTTGGTCCGACGTATAGCAATAAATGCGAATCTGCCAAAGCTAATTTTGGCTGCAGACCCAGCACCGCAACTTCTGGGATCACCGAGGCTAAATCCAACTCTTCACCTGCTGCAGGTAATGTAACTGCCGCCAGTGGTGGATAAAACGCTTTGATCCCTTCAAAAAAGGTGCGGGCGTTGTCAGCAGACACCGTAACCAACGCGTCCGCATCTTTCAGGTTGCTGGTGTTCATATCCAACTCGGCATCATTGATCGTCACCGACACACCATGCAGACCACTGGCCATACCGGCCATTGCTACTGCAGCTAACGGGTTTGATTGTTTCATTTGCATTTGCATTTCAGCCAGCGGCTGACAGCTATAAGCAGGTTCAGTTAAACCGGTCCACAGTTTGCCCAAGGTTGGAGCGAGCTGCGCCACATCCAAACCAATGGCCGCAGAAAACATCCCGGCATTGTCAAAGGTTTGGGTATGGCCTGGCAGGAAACCACGTAGCGCCGCCAGTAGTTTCACCGTGTCCTGATTTTCAGTCGGGATCAACATCCGACCCGAGACTTTAAGATGTTTGCCATCGGCCACTTCAAATTTATTGTCGATGAACATCCCAGGCCAGTTCGCGCTGATGGTTGCAACGTCGGCCTCACAGGCCGCATTGCGCCAATCGGCCAGCACTACATTCAGTTGCGAACCAAAAACCGCTTCAACGTCTTTTGCCAGGCGGTTACCATCTTTGCTAGTCAAAAACTTGCTGAACTGCGCCGTGCTCAGATAACCATACGCACCTTTTTCCAGCTGATATTTCTGCTGCAGATCTTTAATGATGGAGGTATTTGCCAGGTTTTGTTCTGGCTTTTCAGCCTGCATCACCACAGCCAAATGCTGCGGATCAAACTTTTCAGAACTTACAGCAAGGGTGGCCCAACCGTTTTGCACAGAAACCAGTAAATCCAGCGTCATTTCTTCATGACTAAAGCGGTATTGGCGATATTTGACAGTATTGATTTGCTGCGCCACATGGCTAAACCCACTGCTGTTTTCCGCATCATCAAACAAGCGCCAGAAAGCCGCTTCATCGCCTAATTCAATCCGCAACACCGGAGATAACCCCACCATATAAGCCAAACTGCGCATTTGCGCCTTGATACCGGTGTTGGTGCTGAGTGCCGCAGGATCCGCCAGCGCTTTCATATAGGTTTGGATTAACGCCAAGCCAAACTTTTGCTGAGGTTCAGTCGCTTCGGCAGCCATATCTGCAAACTCCTGTTGCATATTGGCATCGTAATATTGCGGACCCATGCCCAGACTCGTCAGATAACTTCCGAGATCTATCGGAGTCACTTGTGCTGATAACAGCGCGGTGTCGGCCGGTACATATTCCAGTCCCGCCAATTCAGGCACTGAAGTTACACCTGGTCCAAATTTATAATATGCCAGCGCTCCGGCGGCAATTACAGCGACAGCAATCAAGGTCTTACGCATTATGCACTCCTTTTCATTTATCCTATGGTAAGACCTAAACGTCACTCAAACTTCGGCCCAAATGGCCAGCAGCTGCTGAATAACGGGTAACACCATACTATTTGTTAACTCTACTTTGACAATCCGGTCTTTATATCACAACAACATAATTTACGCAGATTGAATCTCGCTCATCATCGCCAAGGCCAAAGCTTCTGCGACTTTAATCCCATCAATGCCCGCCGACAAAATACCGCCGGCATAACCCGCGCCTTCACCCGCCGGATATAAACCCTGAATATTCAGACTTTGGAAATTCGTCCCACGTTTTATGCAGATAGGTGAAGATGTCCGGGTTTCAACACCAGTCAATAAACCTTCTGGTCTTGCAAAGCCTTTGATTTGCTGATCAAAGGCTGGAATAGCTTCGCGAATCGCGGCAATGGCAAAATCGGGCAGCACCTTGGATAAATCAGTCAGTTTGACCCCAGGCGTATATGAAGGCTGCACTTCCCCAAATTCATTGGAGGGGGTTCCCGCTAAAAAATCACCGATCAGTTGCGCTGGCGCATCGTAGTTTTCGCCGCCCAACACATAAGCTTGTGCTTCCAAAGTGCGTTGTAGCTCGATGCCTGCCAATGGATGCCCCGGATAATCGCGTTCCGGGTCTATACCGACAACAATCGCGCTGTTGGCGTTACGTTCATTGCGTGAATATTGGCTCATACCGTTGGTGACGACGCGACCCGCTTCTGATGCTGCAGCGACCACGGTGCCACCCGGGCACATACAAAAGCTGTACACGGTGCGACCATTGCTGCAATGATGCACCAGCTTGTAATCAGCGGCGCCCAAGATCGGATTGCCGGCATTCGAACCAAAACGACATTCATCAATCATCGACTGGCGATGTTCAATCCGAAAGCCAATTGAAAATGGTTTGGCTTCAATATAAACACCACGTTGATGCAACATCTCAAAGGTATCACGGGCACTGTGACCAACAGCCAGTACCACATGGCGACACGGCAAAGTCTCACCCGTCGACAGCTGCAAGCCGGTGACGGCACCGTCAGTCAGCAATAAATCATCAACCCGGGTGCTGAAACGAATTTCACCGCCTAACTCAATAATATTGGCGCGCATTTTTTCCACCATATTCACCAATTTAAAGGTGCCGATATGGGGTTTACTGACATACATAATTTCATCTGGGGCGCCGGCAGCGACAAATTCGCTCATCACTTTGCGGCCATAATGTTTCGGATCTTTGACTTGGCTATAGAGTTTGCCGTCGGAAAAAGTACCAGCGCCACCTTCACCAAATTGCACGTTCGATTCGGTGTTTAAAGGCTTTTTGCGCCAAAAACCAAAAGTATCTTTGGTCCGTTCCCGAACTTCTTTGCCACGTTCTAAGATGATCGGCTTAAAGCCCATCTGCGCCAACAACAGACCTGCGAACAAGCCACAAGGACCCAATCCGATCACCACAGGCCGCTCGTCAAGCTGCTGTGGGGCCTGCGCCACGTATTTATAACGGGTATCTGGCGATGGTTTGACATGCGGGTCTTTTTCAAATTTCTTTAACAGTGACACTTCTTGATCCACTTCAACATCAAGGGTGTAAATCAGTTGAATATCGGATTTTTTACGGGCGTCGTAACCACGTTTAAACATGCTGAAACTTTTCAGCTGTTCTGGTTTTAACTTAAGCTTATTGAGAATGGCCGCCGGCAAAGCGTCTTGGTCGTGATTGAGAGGCAGTTTAATTTCGGTTAAACGGATCATGCAAAGTCCTATCGGTGTCTTAGCCAGCAAACTGCCAGCTCACAAGATGGTAAATGCGGCTATTTTACGTCAAATTGTCCGATCAGACGTACCATTTGCCATTACAATTTTCGTTTGTGTCGGAAAAACTACGGCTAGCTTGTAATTTTATGCTCTTTCCGTACAATTCCGCCGTAAAATTCACGGCTGTACCGGCCCTCGTTGGAGAGTACAACATGGCGTTTGTCGTCACTGATAATTGCATCAAATGTAAATACACCGACTGCGTTGCCGTTTGTCCGGTCGATGCATTCTTTGAAGGCCCTAACTTTCTCGCCATTAGCCCAACTATATGTATTGATTGCGCTTTATGCGAACCAGAGTGTCCGGCCAATGCCATTTTTCAACATGAAGCTTTACCTGAAGGGCAACAAGCTTTTATTGAGCTGAATGCCGAATTGGCGCTGGTCTGGCCGAATATTAATACCGTCAAAGCCGCACCAACGGACGCTGACCAGTGGAACGGCGTGCCGGACAAACTGCAGTTCCTCGAAAGTTAACGCTTGCCCTTTCCTGCCCAGATAAAACTTGCTGCACCACGCCTTTAACCATTCGCCACCGCAAATAACTGCTGCTCTAAAGTGCGGCCTTGCGTCAGACTGCGGTACTGCCAACCTTGCGCGCGCAGCACGCCAAGCCGGGTAATATCGAGTTCGGGTGCCAATTCACGATCAAAATGCAGTGCAAATTCGTTTTTCTGAACATTGTCGACACTGTGAACACCTGGTAGCTGCCGCAGTACTGCCAGTACCTGCGCCGCATCGGCATTTTCCAGCTGGAGATTGAGGTAACCGACAGCGCCTTGCTGCAGCGAACGCTGTTGCACCAGTTTGCCATGCTCCAGATACAGCACTGTGCCGCACAGCCGTTCCAGTTCGAAAATATTGTGTGAGCTAATCATAAACGTCGCTTCGCTGGTTAGATTTGCAATAATCTGCCGCACCTGCAAAGCATTGACCGGGTCCAATCCGGCAGTAGGTTCATCGAGCAATACCAGCTCAGGCTGCCCTAACAATGCCTGGGCTATCGCGACTCGTTTACGCATGCCATGGCTCAGCACCGTCGCTTTTTGAGAAAAATAATCAGCCAGGTCGACCAAGGCCAGTACCCGCTTCGTTTCAGCAATAGCCGTCGTTTTGTTCATCCCTTGTAACTGGCCATAAAAAGTCAGTTGAGTGCCAATCGAGAAGTTCGGATCAAGCATGGCATCTTGTGGCAAGGCACTGACCTTACCTGACAAAGCATCACTTCCGGGCTTTTGGCCAAAAATTTCAATGCTGCCCGCATCTTGTGCTAAAAACCCACACAAAATGCTAAACAAGGTGGTTTTGCCGGCACCGTTGGGCCCAATCAACGCGATTGGCTCACCGGCTTCAATGGTAAAGTTCAACTCTTTGAGCACCTGATGCCGGCCGAAGGATTTGGATAATTGTTGCGCCTGAATAATCGTACTCATAATGATTTTCCTTGCAATGCCATCCGGCCCAGCCCTAGCAGCACCAATGTTTGAGCCAGAGGTAATGTCACTTCTTTTAAGGTTGACCAACCCTGACCGGCTAATAGCGCAGGCAGTTGTGCGCCTGGTACGTACTGCAATAAACGTAGTGTGTCCGGAAAATACCAGCCGGCCCAACTAATCAAACCAATCACCACACCACCGCCGACAATCGCTAAACAAATCGCAAACTTCGACGATCGCACTAATACTGAACATACCGCCATCAACGCGGTAAACGGTGCCAACACGATCATCAGGTTCAGCGCCATAATCAAAGCGGCTTCAAATGCCGCGAATGACAAACTATGTTGCCGCCAAAGCGCAAGCCCAAGCGTTGCAAGGATTGAAATCACAATCAATAAACCTTGCACCAGCCATTGCCCAAGAAAACGACCAAAAAAAATGCTGTCACGGCTGGTACGTAAGGTCAAAAAGCGTAAGGTGCCGCGAGCGCGGTCACTGCAAGTCTGATCAGCACTGGTCACAATGGCCGCCAGCGGCAACAACACCAGGCAAATCAGCCAATAAGCAATCAGTTCTGGCAATGGCCAAGCCATCAATTGATATAGTCCAACCATGCCAAAAACACTGCGCAACATCGCCTGTGTATCGGCCTGCTGCAGTGCAGAGCTCGCTTCAAAAATGGGGTAACGCAGGATGAGGAACCAAATCACGGCGAATGCCGCTAAGGCAAACCAGCCACGAGGACTGCCGAATAGGCGAAACAATTCAAAACGGGTAATTAACCAGGTATTGCGACAAAACCTTGAGATGGACGTAGTGGACATAATGCCAACCCTGCTATCAAAGAGATAGTTGAGAATAGCAAATGCTGAGCCACAATATATTGCTTAAAATTCAATACATTAGATTTTCAGGCAGTCACAGCTCGGTCAAAATGGCTATTTATTAGTAAAAATAACCGCCAGTTAACTTTTTTGCTGCTGTTTCATTAAGAAATAACTGAGCCATGACAGTGCCAGACAAGCAACACCCCAGCGCAATCGTTGGACAAAACCAAAGCCTGGCCGACTGAGGATTAGAATTAATGGCGCGTACCAGAAATACAGCACGCCAAAGGCTACAAATAGTTCATTAAAATCAGGTAACAGTTCCATTACAATCATTCGCTTTGCTCCATTAAGCTACGAACGGCATGGTAGGCGGATTTCAGTTAAAACTCAACACAGAAACGAAATTAAAATATACAATTTTTATACATAATTACCGAAATAGTCCATAAATCAACCGACTTGCAAACCTTCACGCACCGCCAACAAGACACTCCTACTGCGACTGAGTTTTTGTCTTGCAGCATTAAAAACTAGCAATTATGTCTATAGTCACCGCGTCCAGGTGTTGCACTTCAACGCGACTAAAACCACAGATCTTTATATTTCCCATAATGGAAATAGCCCCATTGTCCTAGTCGACGCAGCGCCGGCAGCGGAAATTTCGGCAAGGCGGTTTGGAACAAAGGTAAATCAGGTTGGGAAATTCCCATCACCCGCTCCGCCAATCGTTTCCCTGCTTGCACTGAAAATGACAAGCCACTGCCGCAATACCCCATGCTGTACACCACATCACCTCGCTCATCCGCTTGATAAATATGTGGAATATCATCCAGCGCCATACATACCCAGCCCGACCATTTGTACTGATAACGAATCGACTTTAATGCTGGAAAACTTTGTTGCAATACCTGCAGCAGCCGATCAGCAAAATAAGGATTAGCGGCATCTTTACCGGTGATCGCACCACGTCCACCAAATAAAATCCGGTTGTCCGGCAGTTTACGGTAGTAATATTTCAGCGCCCGGGTATCCATCACCACGTGGCTGGTCAGAAAATTACAAGCCGCCAGCTGCTCATTGGTTAAAGGTTCAGTGACAATAATCTGCGACAAAACCGGTAAGGTTCGGGCCTGGACGCCTGTGTGAAAATTCTTTGGGGTATAACCATTGGTAGCAATCACCACTTTTTTTGCCAAAATGCGGGCGGATGGTGTTACTAACAATTGCTGACCAGCTTGTTGCTGCCAGTCAATCACTGGTGAGCCGCTATGAATACGGGCACCTGCTGCACGCGCCAACCGCTGATATCCCCAAGCCAGTTTCAGTGGATTGACGCCAAAACCATCGGCATACCGCAAAGCACCAAAGGCTTGTTGATCGCCCACATACTGCTGCTGTACCTGCTGCTGCGTTAGCACTTCGACTTCATAACCAAACATTTTTTGCTGCAGCTCAGCTTGTGCCTGCAACACCTTGCACATCGCTGGTTTATGCGCCATCCGCAAATAACCGGGTTGTTGCACATCACAATCTATGCCCTGTGCAATCAATGCTTTCACAGTATCAACTCCTTCGCAGAACTCACGGTAAATGCCTTGCATCACCGCATCACCCCATTGTTTTTGCATTTGGGCATAGGGCTTGCGGCCACTGGATTTGAGCACAAAACCGGCGTTTCGACCGCTACACCCCCAGGCCGTCTGATTTGCTTCCAGCACCACAGCCTTCACACCGTGCTCAGTCGCCAGATGATAGGCCGTCGAAAGCCCGGTATAACCGGCGCCAATCACTGCCACATCAACACTAATGTCAGCACTTAGCACACCATCATCTGCAGGGGCCGGGCCAGATTGCGCTGCCCAATAACTGTCGGGATAGGGTTGATGTTGTCCTGGAAACGTATCGTGCATCGGGTCGTACATCACGCGGGCTGGGCTATCGGCTAAGTTCATAGAGGTGTCTGCTTACTGAAGGTCAGTTGAAATTCAGGGCTAAGCCCTTTGTAGTCATAAGGCCAATCATGGCAAGATATAACGACCTTGCCAAGCCATCCAGACCACTGCATGAATACAACAAACAACATCCTCTACCGACCGATGCAAGCCGATGATTTTCCAGCGGTATTGCAACTAGGCAATCTGGTGCATGGTGATGGTTATCTGACGCCCGAATTATTGCAGCAGTACTTTGAGCGTGGTTTGGCAGCAAAGTACAATGCGAGTTTTGTCGCCTATACGCCAACACAACAACTGGTCGGTTTTCGACTGGCTTTTGCCGCGGGTCAATGGCAGTTAGATCAATGGTGCAGCCCTCATTTATGGCCAGTGACACCGGAAAAAGTGGCCTATTTTAAATGCAATACGGTTGCCCCCCAGATGCAGGGTGCAGGTATAGGCGGACAACTATTGCAACTTTCGATTCAAGCCTTACAGCAGCAAGGCGCCATCGCCGGTTTAGCGCATTTATGGCAGCAGAGCCCGGGCAATGCTGCAGTGAAGTATTTCAGCCGGCATGGTGGCGTTTTGATCCAGCAACATCCGGATAAATGGCGGGCAGAAAGTCTGGCAGGCTATGCCTGTGTGCGTTGCGGCTTCGATTGCCATTGCTCAGCAGCCGAGATGATTTTGCTGTTCTAACGTCCTTGGAATGATTGACAC
>JAHJNE010000307.1 GCA_018820995.1 Gammaproteobacteria bacterium
CTCGGCTTGTTCCGGCAGTTTCAGCCCCAGCACCCTGATGTCGCCAGATGTTGGTGTTAGTAACCCCGTCAGCATGCGGATGGAAGTGGATTTGCCGCAGCCATTAGGGCCGAGAAAACCATAAATGCAGCCGACCGGGATCTGTAAATCCAGCTGATTGACCGCCATATAATCGCCAAAACGTCGACTCATGCCCTTGGCATCGATCGCCAGTTGCATGTTACTGCGCTCCTAAACGTAATTGCACCGGCAGCCCGGTCGGTAATGTCAGGGTAGCGGGCAGGGTAATTTCAGTGACATACATCAACCGTGCCCGTTCGGCCTGATGCAGGGCGAAGTAAGGGGTGAAACTGGCTTCAGTGGCGATTTTGCGGATGGTGCCAGCAACGGCTTCGGTGTAACCATCAATGTGGATTTGCACTTGTTGGCCTACTTTGAACTGTGTCAGGGCTGTTTGCGGCAGATAAATACGGGCATAAGGGGCATCGGCGGCGGCAATCACCGCAACGACCGCACCTTGTGGTACCCGTTCGCCACGATGATAAGGTAAATCTTCTAGCACACCGGCGCGGCTGGCCACGACGCTTAAATCAGCCAGTAACTTTTGTTCTAGCAACAGCGTTTGCTCGGCACTTTGCAGGCTAAATTGGGCTTGGGCGATGACTTCCACGCGGCTACCAGCTTGTAATTCCAGCAGTTGCTGGTGCTGATCAGCCCATTGCGCTTCAGCGACCTGCACCGCTAGTTGCGCTGCATCCAGTTCCGCCTGTGACGATAACCGTTGTGCGCGCAGCTCTTTCGCCCGCGCTAGTTGCCGCTGACTATCGGCTCGGCGTACTTTGGCTTGTTCTAGTCTGGCGGCGGCGGCGGCAATTTGTTCGCTACGATTACCTTGTAGTAATAGCGCCAGTGCCGCCTTGGCGCGGTTCACTTCGGCTGTGGCTTTGTCGACTTTAAGCTGTTGCAACTGTGGGTCGAGCTGCAGCAAGGGTTGACCGGCGGCAATCGATGCACCTTCCGTTGCATCAAGCTGCAGCAGCAGTTCAGTGGCGGGCGCGGTCAGCAACACACGTTCGCGTTCCAGCGTGCCAAAAGCGGACGGCGGTTCTTGCGGCTGACAGGCGGTTAAGCACAGCACTGAACATAGCAGCAACATCTGCGCCGAAACCTGCCTTGAGATTAAGGCTAAGGCTGACGAGAACGGGACTTGTAACTTAAACATGGGGTTCTCCGAACATCTGTGGGGTCGTGGTCGAATCGGCGGTTGCTGCCGTGTCCGGCTGAGGGCTGGCTTGGATTAAACCATGCTGCAGCACATGCCGTTGATGCGTGGCCAATTGCTGCAAAAAGTCTGGCGTCAGTTCCAGCCCAATGGCTTGTTTGATAAAAGGCGGCATCACAAACGGAAAAATGGCCAGGCTAAAGCAGGTCAGCAAAGCGTTCATCGGTTGCAAGCCGGGTTGCAGCAAATCAGGGGCTTGTAGCACTTGCTGCAGATTACCGAGCATCTGCTGCACAAAGCCTGCAAACACTTTGCTGACAATCCGGTATTCCGGCGAATGGATATTATGCAAAGCGCGGAAGATCAATGCTGGCAATAACGGGTGGGGCGCCATTATGGCGTAATACCCGGCCACAATAGCAGCTGGATCACGTAGTTCTGTTGAGCGAGCTTGCTGTTGTGCCATGGCTAATAAGGGTTCGATGGTCTCGCGCAGCATGGCTTCAAACAAACCTGCTTTGTCGACAAAATAGTACCGAATCATGCCGGCATTAACGCCAGCAGCTTGCGCAATCATGCGGGTGGTGACCCGCTCGTAGCCCAATTCTGCAAACAATAAGCGTGCTTGCGATAACAACAGTTGGCGGGTGCTGCTATCGCCAGCTGGCCTTCCGCGTTTGGTATTCATCAGCAGGGCTCCAAATTATCCAACTGATGAATATGCTAGTCGGTGCCGCAGTGTTAAGCGAACGGTTTAATTCCTCAGCGCCCCCTATTTTGGATAATGCACCGGGTTGTTGTGTTATTACAGTCGCACGCCATGCACAAAATAACAGCTGCCAAATATTGGATAAGTTTGTAGAGGGGTGAGTATCAGTTGTTGTACCTGACTGATGTTATCCTGGGTTTGGCTGCGACTGATTTCCAGATAATAAGACCAGTCTGGATAGCCTTCTGGTCGTAATTCCAGATAGGGCAGTTGACGTACCAGCCATTCGCCTTGCAGCATATTGACGGCGGTCGTGTCGCCGGTTTCAGGCTCAATGTGAAAACGCTGATCAGCAGTGAGTTTGAGCTGTACCTGTTGTTTACAGCCCTCACTTTGATAAGTGAAACTCAAATCATCGACCGAACTCAGCTGGTTTGGTGTCACTCCTGCGGGGAGTAAAAACAACCCCACGGCATTGCCGCTATACCAGTGATTGCCTTTTACCAGTGACTGCGCATCTTGCAGTGGCCAGCCTTGGGTTTGTGCGATTAGTATGATTTGGTCCACTTCTTGCGGACGATCCATCGGCATCCCGTAAATGAGTGTTGCCTGATTGATGTTCTGTGGAAAAGCCAGTTGATTAACAGTGACCTCGAACCCTTGTGTAGTTAGTGCCTGGCTAATATCGTTGGTTTGCGCTTCCGTCAGGTAACGGCCATACAAATGAACCGTCGTGGCTTGACTGCAGCCGGTCAGAACCAGCAGCAGCGCCAGCTTCAAAGCGAATAGTTTTATGATGTGCATCAGAATCTTCTATTGATTACGCGTGTAATCGTTACGTTATCGTTAGAAATAAGCAACGTCAAGTTGTTAGCGGCTCATAGCAGACAGAAGAAAATTGGCTAGAAATGGTAGAAAAATCAAGGGTAGACCACTGTGGTTAGCTTATCTGGAACGGATACTAGTTTAGTGAGCAGGCTTAGCTTGCTGCTCAGCCAGCACTGTATCAATGCGTTGCATTAGCCGGTCGGCGTCTGGGTGTTGATGCGATAGCATTAAATGAACCGGTTGTTGCTCGAGAAGATCAAAAACAAAAGCCGGGTTGGTCAGTTCTGCACTTGTCAGTTGATAACTTAAAAAATATAAGTATTTCCCTTTTAAAATCAATCTAAAAGCATCTTGATAACTATTGACCTCATAGCGGTTTTTTTCCAGATCCGTCAATGAGGGTCGTCGATTTAAATAGGTAAATTTGGTCTCGCTTAACGCGACATAAGCATGGTTTGGCAATTGAGAAAGCGCACTTAGTGGCGGCGTTGAATTTAATCTGACAACACCCAGTCCCACCGCATAAATTGGATACTGGCTGGTCCGGAACTGTTGTTTTTCCTCGGCTGAAGGCAGAACAATGGCCGTAAAATCAATGTCCGTATGCAGGGCGTTAAGGCCTCGTTGCAGCGAGTAGAATTTAAACTCCGGGGTAAAACCGGCCTCAGTTAACACGTTACGTACTTTTTCGATACCAACCCCAGCAGGGGCTCCATTCGGTGCTGTGAATTCGAAAGGTGGTAAATGCGAGTAGAAATAGGTAACCGGTTCAGCGGCGGCAAACAGGCTACAACTTGCCAGACACAGGCCGTAAATCCAACCATGATGTGTTGCCATTCGTTCAACCTAATTGGAAAGACCAGACGAGTTAACAGTAGCAGCCTGCGGTCAATTGCGCTGAATTTGCGTCAAAACGCCGTTAAAGCGCTAACAACCTGGTCTTTAATTCGTCGCTCAGTGTGGCGCTTTGTTTGCTGCCAAAATCAAAGTGCACCATCACCGCAACGCCACTGGCGCAGAGTTTGCCTTGCTGCCATGCTTGTTGGCTAACGTCAAACGCGCTATTGCCGATGCGGCTGACCCAGGTTTTAATCTCAACGGGCTCTCCATAAAATAATTCGGCATGAAAATCGACACTGAATTTGGCCAGAATGAGCCGCCACTGTGCAGGGTTTAAATCGGGGGTGAACAGTCTGAACAGTGGGTCACGGCAACCCTCAAACCAAGCT
This sequence comes from Gammaproteobacteria bacterium, assembly GCA_018820995.1. GTDB lineage: Bacteria > Pseudomonadota > Gammaproteobacteria > Enterobacterales > Alteromonadaceae > Pararheinheimera. Next base: position 3,989 of record JAHJNE010000307.1, read on the forward strand.
GCCACCACTGTATTGTTGATATGGCCCAAGGCATCGGTTTCATTAAAGCGTGGTTGGATGGTTTGGCTGTACATCAGCGGTTTCCTATTGTTAGTTTTTCAATCATTACCTTACCCGAAGCTACGCTCATTTGTCAGTGGGGCTGATATAAGTGAGTGCTTGGGACAATCCGCAAGCTGTTTGCTATGCTGAAGGAAGCGTCCCTTTCAGAGGCATGCACAGCGCAAGATCCATCAAACACCCGTCACAGTATGTAGTCGTAGTCTGAGTAGTCGTCATAGCACTAGTGTAATAAGTGCATCAGCGACAGTTGAGGTAGATGTGAATTTTTGCAACCTGTTTAGAATTTTTGTTTTGCTGCCCGCGCTACTTCAGTTGAGTTGCGGTAGTAGCTCGTTGCTAGCTGCCGAAATCTCTACGGTCGAATTATATCAAAGCAGTATGGCGCTACTGGCAGAAAACCCAGCGCAGGTGATTGTCAATTTTGAACAAACCCGCAAAGTGTTGCAGCAAGCTCCCGCCTGGTATCAGCAGGATTGGTACTTGCTAGCGGCCAGAGCCTATACCGCCCGGGGCTTGTATCAACAAGCCCGTGATAGTTTAATCCGTGCTGATGATCTGGTTCTGACAGGCCTGCCGGCAGGTAATATTGCGTTAACTGCCGGATTTGTGACTTATCATCAGCAGTATCGGCAGAGCGCACGGTTTTGGTTTAACTGTGCGGAGAAACTTCCAAACCCTCCCGAGTCGCGCGCAAAGCTATTACTGAACCTTGGCATTGTCGAAGCGTTTTCCAATGAATATCAAAGTGCGATGGCACATTATCAAAATGGCTTGGCGTTGTCGGAGCAACATCAATTCAGTACGTTAATTCCAATGTATTTGAACAATATGGGTAATTTGTACTGGCGTTTGGCGCAGTACGAACCCGCCATTACCGCTTTGCGGCAGGCTAATTTTCGTTATGCAGCCTTGAACAATAAAGTGTCGCAAAGCCGTTCCGGTATTAATCTACTCAATGTGCTGGTGACGATGGAAGACTGGGCGCGATATCAGCGGTTTTATCCAGGCATAGTGCAAGTAGTGGCTGAAGTCGGAAATCAGGAATATGAGCTGATGCTGAGTATTTTTGAAGCGGTGCGGCAACGAACGACGCAGCAAAAAGTCACTTTGTCAGATACGGCATTAAAGCAACAGATGTCGGCGCTGCGCAATATCAACTTACAGGAGATGGCGCAGCTGCTGGCAGCCAAGATCCAGCTTGATTGGCGTGCACCCAAGGCACCGATGGAACCTGCAGAACAGCAGTTGCGGTTACCGAA
>JAHJNE010000308.1 GCA_018820995.1 Gammaproteobacteria bacterium
CCGCACGGTTAAAAGTGGTGAACATGCAGATCAATAGTTTGGTGTATGAAGATCTGGAGAGAATTAAGTTTGATCACAAATCGAGTTTTCAAGAATTTAAGGCGCCGGTTATCGTGTTACAAGGTGAAAATGACGTGATCAGCGTCGACACCGCAAAGAGTATCGCTTATAGCTTTAAACAAGCGCGTTTAGTGATCATGCCAAATTGCGCACACTACGGTTGGTTAGATAGTCCTACGCTGTATTACGCGAGTATTTTTGAGTTTTTAAAGTCTTAGGGCAAAGTTACACCAACAAAGGCAGCGACAATTCACTGCCTTTGTTGCTCAAATAACAAGATTGTGGGCCTAGATTGCCGCATTGATCATCAATGCACTTACTTCGATAGAAACTAATATCCGCGCTTTGCGCCTACAGGGATTCGCATTTCTTAGTTTTATCGGCCTTATTTGGTTGGCGGTTTAGATAATAAAGTTGATGAAGTGAGTGGCCTAGATTGCTCTAGTTTGCTTGCCTTGTTCTACAATTACATCAGCTTCAGGATTTCCTTAACTGACTTCCTAAACATGTTGAGCTGAGACCTCATGCTTTGAACTTCAAGGTCAAGCCTCTGAATTACTTGTGATTTCTTACTTTCGAAATCATCATCAGATAAATTGTTAAGATCGTGCCCATATGTATACATTTTTTCAGTAATCACTCTTAATCCATTTATTACCAGGCTTTCGCCATTGGCAAGATCTCTAATCAAATCTTCGACTGCTTTTATCTGCCCTACATTTATTGCACTCTTAATGGAAGAAAATACCTCATCGAATCGATCTGCCAACCCATATAGGCCTGCACATATTTTGAATTCATTATATGAACTCATTAGATTGCTTGAAGCACCTTGAAGATGAACAATGAGTTCTTGCTTTGGGATAATCCTTTTGGTGCCATCAATATATAATATTGCTAGCTCGATGGCTCTTTCCATCTCCGTCTGCACGGAGAGCACAACCTCTCTAATTTCTTTCCTGTTTTCTCGGTTTTTCTTCGGAAGAATTACAACAAGGTCAGACAACACATCAATAATTTTATCGAGCAGTATCATAAAACCTCCATATTTAGTGTTGTCGAACGTTAAGCGAAGGGCCCCTTCAGAGACTTCAGCCATATTTATCTTGTTCGTGACAATGCCCTCTCGTACCAAAGAATAGACTGCAGCCGGCAATATAGAGGTTTTTTGTGAGTATTTTCCTTGTAGGTGCATTATGCCCGCAACAAACGCGGGCAACTTGCTCTGAGTCCAGCGCCAACGGCACTTTGCTCTGGCCTTTGTTCCGGCTTAAGCTAAGAATTTTTAAATTTCTTGTACTTTCCAATCGCAGGAAGAATGCGAAAAAATGCCAAAACACAAACCAAGATGGCTGGAACTAAAAAAGTCAAAGCACCATAACTGGCCATGAACTTCATGTAGTTTAGATGCGCACTAACTTGTCCTTGTTCAGTGCTTAAATTCTCGCCTGAAAAATGAAGAACTAACTGGCCAATAGTAATACCAGTGACCACTTCGAATACAATGAGCCAAAGAAAAAATACGATAATTCTAATTATCAAATTACGTTCGATCATCCTGTTTTCTGCTTTCATAGCTTTCCACAAGCCTGTAACGCTTCAAACACCGGAACGGTGAAGTCGGCAGCTTTTTTTGAAAAAAGTGACGACTTCACCGTGCCCTGATGCGCTGATTTGTTAACTTATTGCTTTGGTAGACCTAAAACTGAAGACAGTTTATCGATATCAATATGCTCCCCCAGGCCAGCTAATGCTTTGGCAACATTTGGGTTCGCAAAAAGCTCTTGACCAGCCACCTGCCCAAAAATGGTAAACCCTTGTTGAATGGCAGCAGGACCTTCGTACTTAATTGCTTTTTTAGCTTGTTCAACGCACGTCTGTGTCATCAATTTCGTAAACATATCTGCTGCAGCTTTATTTGACTCACCACGCTGCACTTCTGAAACTTTTGACATCTCAGCGACGTCAGGATGCAGAGCCATTGATGTAAACATCCACTTTACCAGCACACTTTTATCCGCAGGAGTGGATGACTCAACAAGGCATCGCGACAAATCATCAGAATACACTCCTGCTTGAGACAGGCTAGAAAATCCGAATACGACAATACAAGCGGCTTTTCGCAAAACACATTTCATTTATTTCTCCATTTTTAGCTAACAGTATTTTTTCAACAGCAAGGAGCCAGCACGTTCTGCTGCCTTTTATTCCAATCAGTGAATTAGTTTATCTTTTTTAATCATATATTAAACATAACATCAGCATCATTAACAAATAAAGCTTCTAGCTGAATGTAATTTCAGGCCACCCACCAATTAAACGCCAAAAATTAGTATTCGCTATTTTGCCGCAAATCTAAAAGCTCCGCGTTTTTCATGTATGGATGACATCATGTCAAAGCCAAGCGCTGATATCGGCCAATAGAATACCGGCACCCTGAAGGTCGGCATTATGTTTTAAGCCAATCGCAAGCAGAGGTTTCGTCGGATGCAAGGTTAAACAACGTGGCGTGCCGAGGTGAGACACTTGTTCATAATGAACAATCTGATGCCCCAGCCAATAGATCAGCAGCCCATTGGCATGTAGGCTTAACCACCCCCGATTATTTGGCAGATATTGAATAGCAACAACACAGTTTTGGGTAAAACTTGAACTCATAATTAACAGCGGTGTGGTCAATTCAGGCATTTTTTCAGGTTCAATCAGCTGGTTGTGCCATTGTCCTTCAAACCACCAATGATGCAGCTGCCCTGCGGAGTTACCTGTGATAAACCGGTCAGAATCCGGTTGCTGCGCCATACACAAAATAGCCTGCTCGACAGGAATAATATGACTTGGCTTATGTTGTCTAAAAACTGGCAAACCAGACTCTTGACCCGTCTTCGTGTCCAATTGAGTCAACAGAGCATCAGGCCGATTTAAGGGAGCAAAACTAAGACCAAATTTAAATGCATGTTTTTCAGGCCGAATGTCTTGCTCAAATGTCGGATGCGGTTTGCCCGGCGTAATGAGCTGACCGTCGATCAGCAGCAACTTCTGGCTTTGGGACTGATCCGCTCGAACACTGGCAATATCAAAATGATAAATATAACCGCCAAAATACCCGTCCATGCTATGACAACAAATAAACAATTGATTGCCAAAATGCACAAAACCATCAGGGTACGGACACCTCATAGACGACATGTTTATCGGAACTGGCAGATGCAAACTGTCGCTGGATAGCTCAAAGCAAAACAACGGGCCTTGCTCGCGGTAA
>JAHJNE010000309.1 GCA_018820995.1 Gammaproteobacteria bacterium
GCCATACACAGATTAAATTTTTGGAAAGGATCGTTAAAATGGACGGGGTTGATTGCCGCAGCCACTTGGTCAAAAGGGCTGTGCCAATCGGCAAAAAAGAAAGTAGGACTAAACCCTTGTTCTAATTCGGTTAATAATGTCCAGGCCGCCTTTTTGGGTAAACCGCCATTAAATTGCTTTAACAGCGCTAAATCAGTAATAGGTTTGGCAATTTCACCTGCACGCCATTGCGGTGGCACCGACAACACTTTGGCCAACCCATAATCATCGGGCAACCGCGTCATATTCAGTTCAAACAGCAGATTCAGTTCTTTATTAGCGTTTGAGCTAAAGCGTGCTTCGCCAAAATTAGGAATGTTGTGACTCAACTCGCATTTCAGCGCAGTCGCTGTTGGAACTGTCCAATTCGATTGCTCAATCGTGGCAGCATATTGCCGAATATTCATCCGCGCCTGGCTATCTGTTGCCGCCAGCAATAAACCCAACAATAGGATTTGATTAATTTTCATTGGGCCTCCCGCGTGACGATAACTCTATCGCTGACGCTATCAAACTATTCTGGCAGGATTTAAGCACTGTAGCTAAGCAATTGCCGTAGAATTTCATTTATGACTATTAGGTTTTTCATTGCAAAGGCTATGCCGTAACAAGACGAACCTGTTTTTTTTTGGCATACTGCCCGCCCCACTAGCAGCCTGGTTCCAATATGACTGAAACGTCTACATTACTTTCTCAACGATTCCGTGGTTATTACCCAGTAGTCATCGATGTCGAAACTGCTGGATTTAATGCTCAAACCGATGCGTTGCTAGAAATTGCAGCAACTTTGCTGGCAATGGATGATTCGGGCCAGCTTCACATTGTGAACACCCTGCACTTTCACATTGAACCCTTTGAAGGCTCAGTATTAAACCCAAGCTCGTTGGCTTTTAACGGTATTGATCCTTTTAATCCACTGCGCGGTGCGGTGTCAGAACGTGAAGCCTTGACTGAAATTTTTAAGGCTGTACGCAAAGCACAAAAAGACGCAGGTTGTCAGCGCGCGGTGATGGTGGCTCATAATTCTGCCTTTGATCAGGGGTTTTTAAACGCTGCGGTCGAACGCAATAATATCAAGCGCTCGCCATTTCATGCCTTCGTATCTTTTGATACGACGACGCTGGCTGCATTAGCACTGGGTCAGACGGTGCTCGCTAAAGCCTGCCAGGCAGCAGGCATCGCCTTTGACAACAAAGAAGCACATAGTGCTTTATATGATACCGAGCGCACTGCTGAGCTTTTTTGCCATATTGTCAATCGCTGGCATGCCTTAGGAGGCTGGCCACCACCAATGTTTGCTGCTGATGACGAAGCGGAAACAGTCGCGGCTGACGAACAAAACTGAAAAAACTTTAAACATGTTGCCAGTATTGGAAACGAGTACTCTATAAAACAAAAAAGCAGCCGAGGCTGCTTTTTTGTTTTTGCGTCAACAGTCGCTTATTCAGCGGCTGATGTATCTTCTGGTTTTTGATATTTTGCAGCAGTTTCTTTGATCAACGGCTGTAATTCACCACGTTGAAACATTTCCAGCATAATGTCACAACCACCGACTAATTCACCGTCAACCCACAATTGTGGGAAGGTTGGCCAGTTAGCAAATTTTGGCAGTTCAGCGCGAATATCAGGATTTTGTAAAATGTCGACATAAGCGAATTGTTCACCACAAGCAATTAAAGCTTGAGAAGCTTGGGCAGAAAAGCCACAACTTGGGAATTTAGGTGAACCTTTCATAAACAGAATAATTGGGTTATCTGCCAGTTGTTGTTTAATTTTGTCGATCGTTTCCATGGTGAGCCTCTGCCTTACAGCACAAAAAAAGTTTGATGATTTTACCAGAGGATTTGCGGTCAGCCACTTGTGTTTTCAAGATCTGCCCCAAAATAAATTGCAGCATAAAACAAACATCAGCTAGCTTTTGAAACCGGCCAAAAGCTCAGGTAAAACTTGAGTATTTTAGTCAGGTTTTGTAGTCTACGCGATGCAGACACCTTAAACAACGTCAGTGGAGAATTAGAAATGGCTTTTGAATTACCAGCATTACCGTTCGCAAAAGATGCGTTATTACCACACATCTCTCCAGAAACTCTGGACTATCACCATGGCAAACACCACAACGCTTATGTCGTGAAATTGAATTCTTTGATTGAAGGCACCGCGCATGCTGGCAAGTCACTGGAAGACATTATCAAATCGTCAGAAGGCCCGGTATTTAACAATGCAGCGCAAATCTGGAACCACACCTTCTACTGGCACTGCCTGGCGCCAAATGCTGGTGGCGAACCTAACGGCGCATTGGCTGATGCCATCAACGCTAAATGGGGTTCTTTTGCTGCTTTCCAAACTGCTTTTAACGACAAAGCAGTCAACAACTTCGGTTCAAGCTGGACCTGGTTAGTGAAAAAAGCAGATGGCACTTTAGATATCGTTAATACCAGCAACGCTGGCACCCCACTGACCGACAGTTCAGTCACACCATTGCTGACTGTTGACCTGTGGGAACATGCTTATTACATCGATTTCCGCAATGCCCGTCCAACGTACCTGAACGCATTCTGGGCACTGGCAAACTGGAATTTTGCAGCAGAAAACTTTGCTAAGTAATTGAGTATATTTAAGTTAAGTATCTTAATTTGTTGGAAATACAGCGAAGCGGATACCGAATGAATCCATTATGAGCATAGCTTTTATGCTTCTGGAATTTATGAAAGTCCCTACCCAGCTTCTTCAACAATGAAAGGGAATACTTGCTGAGTAACTATTTGTTGCCAGTCATACAAACCCGGCCTTGTGCCGGGTTTGTTGTTTTTACAACCCCACCCTGTGCATTCAACTAAGCTTGTTGGACCAAAGACAGAACCACACTGCCATTTGTCGAAAATTTCATACTATTCTGTCAATTAGCTGGGCGAAGCCAGATTTTACTGTCTAACCTTTAAACATAACACCGGTTCAGTCTCATGTTTTTATGACTAGGTTGCGGAGGTGCATATGGGTATTTTTGAGCACTACAAATCACGTTACGAAGCGGCGCGCGAAGAGGAATACAGTATTTCTGAGTTCCTGACGCTGTGCAAAGGGGATAAAAGTTGTTATGCCAGCGCATCAGAGCGCTTGTTGATGGCGATTGGTTCACCTGAGTTTATCGATACCGCCCAGGACCCAAAGCTTAGCCGTTTGTTCTCAAATCGGGTGATCGCCCGATATCCAGCGTTTTCTGAATTTTATGGCATGGAAGACGCGATAGAACAAATCGTCGCGTACCTGAAACATTCGGCGCAAGGCCTGGAAGAGCGCAAGCAAATTCTGTATCTGCTCGGCCCGGTGGGTGGTGGTAAATCCTCGTTAGCGGAAAAGCTAAAATCGTTGATGCAACAAGTGCCGATTTATTACCTAAAAGGCTCCCCAGTCTATGACAGTCC
>JAHJNE010000310.1 GCA_018820995.1 Gammaproteobacteria bacterium
GGGATCAATGCGGCATCTCCGGTACTTGGAGTGGCAGGCTTAGCCTGGCATAAAAGCGCTGTTGCACCACTTGTGTCTGTAAGCTGGCGGCGCCGCGATAGAGCAACATCAACCTGGCTTTGGTATTGGCTAACCCCAGGCCTAAACCCGGATTGACCGCGCCTTGTTCGTGAAAAGCATTACTGATGTTAAGTAGCAGCTGGCCATCGGTGATTTGCAGATCGACACAAATATCGCTATGGCCCTGATGGCAATCCAGGTCATGGCGTAAGGCATTCTCCAATAAAGGTTGTAGCAATAACGGTGGGCATTCAATGTGCGCATCAAGTTGCGGCGGCAACTGAAAGGTGACGTTTAGCCGATCGCCATAACGCAACTGTTGCATGTCCAGATAGTCGCGCACAAATTGCAATTCTTGTGACAAGTACACCCAATTATTCTGACTTGCCATCACCGCATAACGTAATAAATCACTGACTTTGGCGATGGCGTGAATGGCGCAACGTTTCTCTTCGGCGCGCACCAGGGCACTAATGGCATTAAGGGCATTAAACAAAAAATGTGGCTCTAACTGTGCCCGTAACGCATTGAGTTTTTGTTGCTCCAGTTCCAAACGCAAGTTCAAATTATCAGTGTTGGTGCGTTGCATGGCTTTTTCGGCGTCAGCGCTACGTTGCCATAAATGCGCCGCCGCTATCGCTGCACAGTTGGCTAAAAACAAAATGGCGTCGATGATAAAACCGATGCGCTGCATTTTATTAAAAGTCATTACCATGTTTTCTTGGGTAGTCTTGAGGCCGGCATCATGCACGTTGAGCCATATTTGAAATAACATTTCCAGTGGCATAAAAATACCAAATGCCATCACAAAAAATGGTACCAGCCGCAATGGCCGGGTCGAGAAATGTTTATGTAAATCAAGCAGCAATTGCAGCAGGATAGTAAAAACAAAATAGGGGATGGTCGCCCAAATCCAGCTGTACCAAATCTGATATAAAGTGACGTCGAGCTGGCGGCGTTGCAAGTCAGCATAGTTGGCCATGCCGACAAAAGCGCAGACAATAAACCAGATCAGACTGATCAAAATGACCCGTCTGAGCAGGGTGAGACTAAGCTGGATTTTGGTCAATACGTCACTCTTTGTGTTGTATAAGGCAGCAGCGACGGCCTTTAAGATGCGGGCGCCGGCTGTTGCATTGCTTTAATGAAAGGTTGGTAATCGGCGTAATCCCGATGTTCAGTTACTTTGCCATGTTCAATCTTTAACACAATCACCATTGGCATTTTTTGTGTAACAATCTTCCGTTTTGGCTGTTGCAACGTCCAGTTTAATTCCCCTTCAAACAAGGCCATATTGCCGGCAAAGAGTTGACGACTGGTGGTGAACTGCATGGTTAAACCGACATAATTTTCGGTGAAATGCTGCAAAACCTGCGCTTTACCTTGTTTGAGCATCGGCCCAAACACCAAATGAGCGGTCTGGTCGTCGAAGCTATTTTCTTCCGCCATTAATGGTGCTAAAGCGGTCCAATCCATTTTGATATAAGCCTGAAAATATTCGGTTCCGACTTGTTTACTTTGCTCGGTGGCTGCGAAGTAGGGATCTGCCGGATTGGCTGCGAAGGTACAAAATGGCAGGGCACACATTGATACTGAGAGATAAAACCAAAGAGATTGGATTGTTTTTGCCATTCGTTGCTCGCTGGACTATGAACTTTAGAATTCGGTGTTATAGGTGATGTGTGGGTGTCGGCAAAGCACTGTGTGACAAAACCCCGTATCTCTGGGATAAAGGTCGGCCAAGCAGCGATTATTTGGCATAGTTTTTTGTCGTCACGCCGTGTTGTTCGACAAAGACCGATACTGTACGACCAATAATTCCACCGCCGTTGTATGTGTTACTACTGAATTGTTTTCTATCGTCGGCTCGACATAATTGATGTTGACCGGCACAGGGCTATCGATGGTGCAATGCCACACAACTATGCCTTGTTCGTTCTGCAATTGAATCGACGCCGATTGCTTCGAAACGTCATGGTCAAAAAAATGCTCCAGCCATTCCGCCAAACTGCGTTGCCCAACATAGAGCCCACGCTTAAAACTTAATTGCTGTGCACTCTGGTTCGACACGCTGTGTGACGGCACCTTAAACATAAACTCGTTTGGCTGATAAAGTGCGACGTCTGGCGGTGTCAGCGCCAACCCAGATACTTCTGAAAATGTAAAAACCAACTCACCCCAACACAGCTGAAAAGCAAACTGGCGCTGTGGCCAAAGGTCATTGGTAAGTTTATCGACCGAATCTTCCATGTATCGTTTGTCTCACTATGATCGAGTGTTCCAAGTGTAGTTGAAACTTTGTTGTTACTGGTGAGAGGCGTTGTTCACTTGCTTAGTGCTTATTCGTATAAGTATGAAAATGGGATGGAAGAACCAGAATGTAGTAAAACACTGATATCAAAGCATTGATCTAGTTGATTAAAGTTGAAGCTAGATTTGAAGTATTGGTTTATCGTCTGAGGAAGTCGGTAGTTGGACTAAAATCCCCAATTCCTCGATCCAAAGATCGGCTTGCGGTATTCTGGTTTTGAGATATTCATTCAATTGCTGTTTCATTTGTAAAGTAACACGATATTGCAATTCTGCATTTTCCCTTTTGATCGCTGCCAGCCGGTTTTCGATGCTCAGGTCAATGACAACAGGGTCAAGATGAAGTGCGTCATTAAAATGCAGCAGATAACGCTCTCTGGCACGTAAAATGTTTGTTCTAGCGAGGTCATATCGTTTCACAAGTTGTTGATCAGGGCTCATTGAGTTTTTGAGGTAATTTTCCAACATCTTGATCGTGACATAATCATTTGCAATATCAGCGGCAAGTCGTGATAAATCAGCAACTAATACATCAGTTATTTGCAAAAGCTCTGGATTTACACCTTCCTCTTCAATGATCACGGTATGGCGTGGTTGACCTTCAACATTATTTAAAACAATCTCAAAGGTTTCATTTGGTTCTCGCTGGTTGCGGTCCGGCACTATTGCAACAGAAATGACCGCTTGATCTTGACCAGGATAAACAATGAGCTGCCCGGGACTGTCATTAAAGTCTTCGACACTTGTGGCGGTTCCGGCTATTAAGGAATATTGGATCATCAGCTTACTTTCCCGCGTTGAATGAAAACGCACGACCACTTGAACAATTGCATCTGCCTCTTTGACACGGGTGAAGGGCTGTTCAAAGTGGATATGCTGGAGCTGCGGAGGATTGATTACAGGTGCGATCATCCACCAAATAATCCCAATCAACCCCGGTAGTAAAATCGCCGTGAGGATCCTGTTGTAGTGATACTTTTTCTTGCCAGTATCCACTAAGGTGCTCTGACATTCCGGGCATGGTGCCTCAATGCCGGCATCTGCGAAAATCAGGTCGTGTCTAAGCGCGGCTTTGCAACCTTCAGCCACATTTTTGCAGGCATAGATATTTTTAGAAAAAGTCATTCACTGTTTAATTCCCTATCAGTAATAAAATTTCTTCTACCAAAGTTTTATTGTCCTGTTCCATTTGTTGTTTCCTGGCTTTCGCTACGTCGAATTGTTCGATCTCCAACAGAGGTAGCCCCTGGGGTGTTTCGGAAATATTTAGCCATGGGTATTGGTCCACAAGTTCGGCTAACCTGGACTCTGATATTTGCTTCTCTTCATGCATCCGTTTGATCTGGTTACGTAAGGACAATTGCTCATCATGCAGTTTTTTAATCGCAATGTTCAGCTGCTTCAGTATTTGTGCTTGATCGCTTTGTTGCTGGGTCAACTCCTCGTTCTGCATGGCTAAATGGGTTATTTCGCGCTGCTTTTGCTGCTGTTCTTTTTCAAGTGACTGTTGACGCTGTTTCGCTTTGTTTTCATCCCAGCCAAATAAACCACCCTGGTCCGGAGCGCCTGTCTTCTGGCATCCAGTTAAACCGGTGACTAAGCTAGCCAATATCAACGATATACCAGTGCGCACTAATAAACTCTCCGGTAATCCAAACCAGCGAGTTGTGCTTTTAATAGCTGCAACTGGCGTTTCTCTGATTCCATTGACGTAATGTTGGCTTCACTTTGATTGACCAGTACCATAGCCAACTGTGCTCTTTCTTTGTGCAGCACCTGCTGTTGAATCTCGATTTCTTTATCAATAGCAGTCAGCAATTCTGCGGTAACTTTGATATCGTGCTCATTTTTTGCCAATTGCTGTGACAATTCCTGTTTGGTGATTTGCTGTTTACTTTGTGCGTTTTTTAAGGCGGTAATGAGTTCTTTTTGGGAGTTGATACTGGCTTGCAGACTGTCTCGCTGGCTGCGCGATGCCACAATGACTTGTTCAGATTCGGCAATCATGGCCTGCATGTATGATTCTGTGTCTTTGTATTCTGCTTTTTTGTCAGCCACATGCTTGCCATACATGTTGCCGATGACGGCACCAACAGCAGTGCCGATAATGGTCGATTTTTTACTGTCGCCCAATGCAAGCCCTAATACACCGCCAATGACAGCCCCGGCCGCGGTGCCTTCCATCTTTGTTCTGCTGCCGTCGCTGGTAGATGCACAACCCTGAAGACCAAGAACGATGATCAATAATACGGAGCAAGGCCGAATTTTGTGGTTCAGCATTGGTTGGTAGTGATGCCGATGGCCATTGCTAAGTGGTGATGTTTGCTGTTGGCTGTTCATGGTATTTTCATTATTCATCAACATGTTAACTCCCTTCTTTGTCATCTTGTTGCTGTGGTTGTGTAGTGTCGGTACGGAAGTTATCTGAGTCGTGCTTGCCTGGCCCGATGGACAACAAGGTTTGGCTGATCGAAGTCGGTGTCTCAGCAATGGTATGTAGTGGGTCCTTTATTTGTTGTTCTATTCTGTTTAATTCTGCCATGTCCTCTATATCCGAAATCACCGACTTCTTTTGGGTATCAATTTGAAGTTCCAGCGCTCTTTTCCGATCCAAGGTGTGTTTAATCTCGATCAGTTGTTGCTCACCTTTGAGTTTATTCGTGGCAACAATGTGGTTTATCCTCGCTTTGCGCTCAGCTTCTAATTCGCCGATCACGAAATCATCGTCAATCGCAAGGATTTCCAAGCGCAGGTTAAGACCTCTGCTGGCTTTGACCGCTTGTTCGACACGTTTTAGCAATTGTCGGTGCTGCTCGTCGTCGCTTTGAGCGCTGCGGTACCAATCGATGAGATCAGGGTGGCGTTTTAACTCTGCTTTTAGGAGATGGATGACTTCGTTGGCGATATCTGCCAATTCTAATTCTATCGCCCGGTACTTACATTGCCGGTCGAAGTCAGGCGCATCAGGACTTAACTCATTAAATTTAGTTCGTTTTGTTGATTTGGTTCGATAACCGAAATCCGCCCGTTCAAAGGCTTCCCAGCCATTTTCCAGATCAATTCCTACCACCCTGAAGGTCGATTTAAACTCAACGAACGAGTTATCTTGCGTGGCATATTGAGACAAGACTTTAAACGTCACAGTATGAGAACTGCCAGATAATTCCCGCAATCTGTTGGAATCTTCAGTTTCAACCGGGAATACAGATTTAAGCGATACTTCCAGCCCATAGAGGGTGGCCATTTCGCTCTGCAACTTCGCTTCCAGTAGTGGTACTACTTGACCTTCAAAGTTGGTACTCGCCAGACGATAGTCTTGTTGCTTCACGACTTTGGCACAAATTGCCAGTAGCGGTTTTTTGATCCTTTCGACCAGTTCCGGATAAGAAAAGTCCAATACATCGAGATTCTCATAATCCCCGGAGGGTGATAATAAATGGAGTAATTTATTGAAGTCGCCATCGATAGCTTTGACATCCATACTCGCATTTATTTTGATTGCACCGCCGCCATATCCGGTGCTGAAGGCTCCGTCATCCTCGTCGATATCTATCCGGATCCCATTTAATAACTTCAGCGGAGCCACATCCGGCAGCGAATAAAATGATTGAACGTTGTATCCGATCCCCGCGGCTGCTACCTCAACGCGCGCACGGACTAAGGTGGCAATGGATTCCTCGTCTCCCACATCGGACTCAAACCGGCTGAACAAATCAAATAGTGTTTTACCCGACACATATTCATGCAGCGCTTGGTCTATCACCTGCTTCATATGCTTTTTCACATGATCTAAACTGGCAACACCTGATTTTTTGTAGGCCTGATAATTAGCTAACTTCAACGTGCATTCCGACTGAACATTAAATTCTTTTTGCGATGGATTGCGCTTTAATACCGTGCAATGGCTGAAATCAGCGACCCGTTCAGGCGCATTTTGCAATGTGAATCCAATGGCGAACGGCAAGTTCGAAAGCGCTTTTCTGACCCCGTTGCTGACATCTCTGTTCAGTCGTTCACTTTCACCTTTATGGGTATCAGATTGATAAAACTCATCCAGCAAGTTGCGTCTGGGGGTCGCGCTCATGCAAGCGTCATAAATGTCGTGCATACAGTTGTGGAGTTGCTGATCCAGCAGTTGAAACAGGCCTTCGTGTAATGTGACGGCATTCATATCTTGCAACGCTGAGACCAACTTTTGGGCATCGTTTTTGTCGGCCAGTTTAATATTGAAATTCGCTTCCAGATCCAAGGTAATATCACTGGTCCCTTCAGACCATTCAAATCGCATTTTCTTGAACTGCAATGGCTTGCTGGCGGTTTGAACAAAAAAGTGTCGTAGATGCTGTTGCCCAAACAACTTATCTAATACGCCTTTTGCGAAGACCCATTCCTTCCTTTTGTTGTGCCAGGTAACAACCACTCCTTGGCCATGCACGGCAGGATCATAAAAGTCTGAGCCAATTTCCCGAACGAGTTCTGCCAGAGGTTGTGTTTGTTCAGCCATGGTTTTGCTCTCCATTTTTCTTGAAAGCCTGTTTAACGAACAAGCAAGCATCCTTCTGTGCCAGAATTGACGGTTTAAGTTTTTTGTCGGTATTGTTAATCAGACGCATCCGGCTTTGGTCAAGCAGATTGAAACAAAGCTCTTTCAAACGAAGGTAGTCTTCCCGTGGTAAGGCTCGGGCAGACCTCTGCAGCAGACTATTCAGCAGGTTGTCAAAATGAGGATTGGCATCTTTTTGTAGAATAAGCAGTTTTTTAATCCGTATCAGACTGTAAAAAAGTTCTTCGGTAAAATCCTGATAATGCTCAGTGTCGGGGTACAGCAATGCAAGACATGTCTCTATGCCACGTGGCAAAGAAAGCCACTCGTAGAGAATGTTCAGGTTGAGCGTGTTGCCGACTAAATGGGCTCTGCTATCGAGTTGGCTGAGCAATGTATAGCGGCATATTTCAATTAGAACTTCGAGATTCTCCGCAAAGTCGAACCTGTTCACATGCGCAAATACCGCGATGAAAGAATCCGGGTTCGTTGTAAAAAGCCGAATCAGACTGTTGACATAAATGCTGTAGGAAATGAGAGGGCGGTCGTCTAAGGTCATCTTTTGGGTATGTTGATTGACGAAATAGACGAAGTGAGACAAAAACGCCGGGTCGTTCGCGGAGAATACTTCTTCTAGTAAAAACCAACTGGCGTAAGCACGGTCTTTCAGCAAGTACACACGATATGCTAATTCGTCGCTGCTTTTTTCAGCGAGAGCTGCGAGTTCAGGCATCAGATGTGGCAACCTCTTAAAGGATTCCATGGCATCTCTGTGCTGTTTTATCTCTTGTTGCAAAGCAGATTCTTGTTTCCTGACATGACGCTGATGGTATTCAATAAACGTTTTTACGATATCCCGGCAACCTGGTTTGCGGTACAAGTGTTTAAGAAGCGTCGCGAATCTAAAAAATGACTGGCTGTCACCGGTGTTGGCTAACCGCACGTCCTGATAAAACGATTCCAAATACTCTGTATCAACAGTCAGTAACCCTGTCACGTGCAGCTGTTCCAGAAACGTCGCCAATTCGCTGACTAAATAGTCTTGCCATAACGAGGGCGCAATTTTGATTTGGGAGGGCAGGAATAAATGCTGTTTTAAAATCGGCCACAATTGGGTCAATTCGAACCGCGCCAGAGATTGTACCTGTTGGCGGTAACGCAATTGGTCACCGGGGCTGCTACAGCGGATAGAATACAGACCAAGATCAGATAATTGACTGTTTTCCAATGCAATATTCGTCAGTACGTTGTCCGGCTGCAACTGCCATTCTCGCCACCATTCTGGTATTTCAGAGTGGTCATCGCTTAGCTTTAGCTGCTTTACCTTGGTATCAGCTAATGCATGCAAGACACTGTGGAATAGCGGGTATGGCATGGCATTAAACCATGCTGCAATGACCATCGCCGCTTTCTCAACAGGCGACAGAGTATTGATTTGCAATGGACTTTCTTGTTCCGCTATTTGCGGGACCGGACACCAGCAGGCGTATCTGAACCTGTCAGTGCCAAGGTATTTATTGAGAAAACTGCCAACATCCGTCGTTTCATCGGTATCAACAATAAACACCAGCAAGTTGTTCGACTTTCTCAAGCTGTCACTAAGCTCTGTGGCATTTTCGGCTTCTTTAAAAAACTCAATAAAGTGATCGCGATTCTTCACAAAGACTTTGGTTAATGTGGGGACGTCATAACGCAGTTTCTGTTGATGTTCGATGTAATCTCTGCAACGGACAATCTTGTCCTGAGTCCGGTAGCGTCGTCCGGACTCAGGTTGGAGCAAATAACTGACCATGTCGAACTGAAAGGCGGCATTTGATTCATTCCGTAATATGACCAACCAAGCGTGATGTGCCAGGAATTTTCGGGTATTTTCCAATGTTTCGGGGCACAAGTGTGAATAGACATTTCGGGCCATTGGAAACGATTTTTCGGTCGAGGTGTCTTCGAATGGTTCATCTAGGAAGACGTTGGTTTGGGTATTATGATTGCCAAACTGAGCACCGTTAAACTCTCCTTCTTTAAATTCTAACCCAGTGGGCTTTTTAATGGGCTTGGTGCTTTTGTTCGTTTCCGTGCAAGGATGCTCTGAAGATTCATTTATTTTGGCGTCTACATTGTTCGGATCGCCATGATCATTGTTACTGGTTGGGTGCAGATCCTGTGGTTTTGACCCCGGGTTCGATGCATCGTTTGTTGAACCGGTAGCTGGATGTCGATCCGGCTGACTTTCTGCAGTATTGCGAAGCATTTCTTCAGACATTTTATTCCTCCGGATTCACGGGCAGACCTGTCATTTTTTGGATGATTTGCCGGAGCTAAATTGTTGGTTGTTGTGGTCGCCTATTTGAATGTTGTTAAAGGTGCCACCTTGAAACATTGGTCCATTGTTGATGGGGCGATCAGAAGTTTGGTAGGTCGGATGGTCTTGAGTTTTTGAGCTTTCCGGATGGTGAGCCTGGAGGCTGGTTGACTGAGCCGGACTCAAGACTTTTTGGCGAAAAACCAGGAATGTTTCCTCACCCCGATTCTCTGCGTCTAGTTGAATATATGAGTCGGCACTCGCCAGATATATTCGTAATTTTTGGATTTGAGCTGCGCGATTACCTGTCACAACGGCATATTTGTTGTTTATTCTGTCTATGGTGTCCTGAGAAAGCCCGATTTGTAGTTGAAGCCAGAAGTTTCCGTTGTCTTCAAAACCCATATCTTTGATATTGGACTTTCCGCCATCATTGACGAGCACCAGATAGATAAAACCAAAATGAGGATCGTCTTTACCGAATAATCTTTCCAGAATGCCGTTGATGCAAAGTTCTACAATCTTTGGCTGGTCGTCGTTTATAACAAAGGTTTTACTATTTTTTAGAAAGCCTGGTCTGGTGATAAACGGCTGCGGATTGGCAGACATGATCGACAATGCAATTTCAAAAATGAATGGAAAAAACGATAAATAGAAGGGTTGCGTTGGGGTTGTCCCATTCAGGATTTGCTGTGGTGCAGAACATGCTCCAATCCACCGCTTCATGTTTTCATAAAAGTCGTTATCGAGCCGCCAGCCCGGCGCGAGTTGAAGTCCCGAATCATGCAAATACTTGGTAATTAATTGCTCAGCGCCAATATGATGCTCAGAAAACTCATGGGGTACCGGGGCATTTTCTTCAGATTTAAACCATCTGGCCGAGACGTTGGGCCATATCTTGTTAACAAGTCTGGATTCCATGATTTGACCTTCAATTGATGTTCATTCGTTAACCAACAGGGTCAGCGGTTGCTGCAACGCGCAACAATAACGCAATCTTCCCCGGCGCCACTTTTTACGACCCCGTGTATTTCGCCGCCGCTTTTTTTCAGGTTGACGAGCCCGATTAAAATGTCTTTGCTCAACACCTGACCTGCAACAATGACCGGACTGCCAGGTGGATAGGGCGTCATTGCCTGTGCAGCAATCACATTGCCGTGTTCAATCTGTTGCCGCCAAGTCTCGTCAATCAGCAAATTGGTAATCGAAACCACCTCTGACTTTGTGTATTGCGCAGTTTTTCCATCATGAGTACCAGGTAATCTGCTGCTATGCAGTTGGTCATGAATGTGTTTTAAGCAGGCTATCTGGAGGAGTTCGTTTCCTACAAACTGGTTATGAAAGTTCGGGATCTGTGGCACGTTATTATTTGTGCGGACATCTTCTGAGAAATCTTGATTCTTATGAACATTTTTGGCCCAATCGTGCAATGACGACAGCAAGTGCTGGACATTCCCGCGGGTTACACCAATAGAAAACAGCAGCAACACGGTATTAGCGCTGTATTTGTTTATTTGGATATTATATTCGTTCAGACTTTTAACTGCCTGAGCCCCTGGCACAAGGTCGAAATACAAGGTGACCTTTAATGGGTCTAGCAGCACATTATCCTGCGGCTCATTTGGGATTAATTCGTCTGCTTCGATCACCCGGAATCCCATGGCCCTGGCTTCTGGAGAGTGGGCGCACATTGCTTTGAGGCCAAGCTTAAATAACTTTACGCAATGCTGGGCATGCCGAATTCTGTCATATCCTTCCACCTCGGCCTGCATCCGAGCAATATCTAACGAGCCCAAAATGCTATTGTTGGGACTGGTCGTTATATAGGTTTCATACGCATTATCAATCATGTACTTGAGGTGAAGTCGATCTGAGGCATTGGCAAAGTTTAAGTAAGGATCGTGAATATGTAACATCGACCCCTGACGAATGGATGAAAGAGTCTTGTGGATGGAATGGGTAACATACACTCTTACATCGTCGGTCGGAAATTGCTTGAAGTCGGTTGCTTTCAGCGCTTCCTGACGAATACGCTTTGCCGCCAGCATTGCGCTTCGATGGCGGATATCCTGCTGCGGATAAAAGGCGCCATAGGCAAACCAGGCTTCGTCAAAAAAGAAAATGATGCCCGGATAAATTTTGTTCGCCTCTCGCATCAATTTTTCTACGTCGTATAACATGCCGTCAAAACTGGGGTGGGTGAGCGAAATCATTTTGACGGGCACATCTTGTGACTTTAACTTGTGAAGTTGCTCCAAGATGTATGATGTGGAGACCAATCCAGCCATGGCAAATTTGCTGTTGTACTCTGATTTCAGATACTTAACTTGCGCACCACATTCCACCATGGCGTTGTGATGTGATTTGTGGCAATTCCAGTCCAGCAGCACTACATCACCTTTGCGAATGTGAATTTTATAAACCAATAAATTGGATACCGTAGTTCCGGAGGTAATAAAAAGAGTTTTATCTGACTGGAATGCCGCCGACGCTTTATCCAGTGCGCGTTTAAGCTCACCTTGCGGCGAGAATACCGAAGATAACGGTGCTTTGGTGTTGGATGTTTCTGCGGCAAAGAACTTACGACTGTAAAAATCACCAAACTCTCTCAGCCAAGGACTATCGTTGACTGAGCCCCCATCAGTGATGGGTAAGGCGTGAAACGCAGATTTCCGCTCTGTAGCATATTTATTCAGTGCACTGAAATAGGGGGTTTCCAGGCGTGCATTAAAATCTGCCATCATGCCATCAAACAGCGCAACCATACGTTTTTCATCTTTATATTCGTAGGCCCTTACATTGGGCAAGAAAATCGGTAGGTCAGTTGATCCGTCTGAATTGCCCTGATGTGCCAGATCAGAGCCTAAAATGTAGAACGGAACAGATGGTCTAATCGCTGCCAGGGCATTAATCGTCGCATACAAATTAATGTCTGTCGGGAATCTGTCATCAAAAATGACGGCCTGGATATCCTCCAGTATCGGGTATTTGTCCTGCAAGTTTTCGACGCTATCAATGTGAATCAAATCTAAATCGAAAGGTTCATTGTTGTCCCGCAGGTACTTGGTAAACTTGGTTTTTAACAATGTATAGTTGTCGCGATTATCGTCGACGATGAGGAGCCTGAAAGTTCGTTTTTCATATTCTTCAGTGCATTCGTAGCGCAGAGATTGCTCATCTTTAGTCCCACGATTTCTCGAAGCTTGTTTATGGCCAACCGCAAATTCAAATGCTAACTGAGGATCTTGCTCAAATAACAACCGATAATTTTTGGCCGTGTCGTATTGACCATGTTGATGTTCCAGCGCATGCAAATAAGGCGCAAGTTTGGGGAGTGTCATGTGGACAGAAGCTAATGCATGCCAGATGCCTGAAAGCTGCATGGGTGGCAAAATTTCTGTTTCTGTTTCTGTTCGTGGTTCTGACTCCGGCGACTGCTCCACGCCCATCGCCCGCCTCAATTCGGTTGCATTGATTTGACCGTCATCACCAATGTGGTGTTCGATCCATACTCCGCCGTGACGTCTGGCATTTTCATCATAGAACGCGGTGTATTGGATAATCTTTGCTGCTGGACAAAGTATTTGTGCGAGTCTGAGTTGAGCGTGGTGGGCAAGAATATAGTCATAGGCCTGGTTGGACTGCGTTGCATTTTCGTATGCTAACGGGCCATTGGCCTTTGCGCCTAAAATGGCATCTACCTGAACTTCGGTGAGAATTTCATTTATTTGATTCTGAAGGTTTCTTCCACGAAAAGACACTTCGTCTATTATCGCCAACTTCATACAGTGTAGTTCCTTTACCATGTCGACATTAAAAGACTAGCAAGAACCATTACAATTACACAACAAAAATGTTCATTAATTAATCAGGTCGGTCGTCTTTCTGCGAATAAAGAGTGTCGAATGAGTAGGCCGCGTTCCGTAAATGGAACCAATTTTACATTTTGAGGTTTTAGACCTTGGTGTGCGAATTCCACAATAATTGCCGTAATTAGAACGATATACATGCCAATATAAAATTGCATGCAATCAGAAAAATGAACTGCATCACGAACTTTGGAGCCGTGGCCTGGCCCCATTCTTCAGTTCAAATTTTGGGGATTTCGGAAGCGGGCGCGCTCTTTCTTATTCCAGAACGATATGTGAAGGGAAGTGTTAGCAGTGGCGCGGCACGTCTAATTATGACGATGCAGGGGCATATTGGCTCTTTTGTCACTCTGACTTGCCCGTCTAAATATCACTTCGCCTATGCCAGTTCTGGCGACCGAAACCCAAACTGGAACTGCGCTACACCTTATCAAGCCCAACAGTATTTAAACCAAGTCTGGGCGCGAATTCGCGCTGAACTTGCGCGCCAGGAAATTCAAATCTATGGCTTACGTGTTGCCGAACCCCAACGTGATGGCACACCGCACTGGCATATGATGTTGTTTATGGCACCTGAGCACCTTACCGCGTTTCGTACCATTTTTATGCAATACGCATTGGCAGAAGATGGCGACGAGAAAGGCGCGTAGGAAAATCGCGTGAAGCTGGTTGATATTGATCCTAACAAGGGTTCCGCCACTGGATACATTGCCAAGTACATTGCTAAAAACATTGATGGCGAAGGGCTGGATAGTGACATAGACGGCTGTGATGCCACTATTGCAGCGCAACGCGTGGAAGCATGGTCAAGTTGTTGGGGGATTCGCCAGTTTCAGCAAATTGGCGGCGTACCAGTAACGCCTTGGCGTGAACTGCGTCGAGTAAAAGAAGGGAATGAAATCGACGAGCAATTTGAAGCAGTGCGCGTAGCAGCAGACAAAGGCGACTGGAAAAGTTATGTGCAACTGATGGGCGGCGTGTTCTGCAAACGCAAAGACTTGTTAATTCGGCCTTATTACGATGTTCAAGCCGATCAGCAAACCGGCCTGATCAAAACCAGCTGGTTTGATGATGTCATCGTGTTAAAGCTAAAAGGGGTTCTGTATGCAGGTCAGGCAATTATCACCCGCTTACATCAATGGCGGTTAGAACAGGCCGTAGGCCGCTCTTCGCCTTTACTTGGAGTTCTGTAAATAACTGTACAAAATACATTAATTTAAGTTGTGAAACGAATTTCGTGATTACATAATGACCAAAATAGTGGCTCTTTAAGGA
>JAHJNE010000311.1 GCA_018820995.1 Gammaproteobacteria bacterium
GGGCATAGCTCAGTTGGTAGAGCGCTACCTTGCCAAGGTCGAGGTCACGAGTTCGAGTCTCGTTGCCCGCTCCAATCGTCTACAAATTCATTTTAAATCCTCGTTATGCGGGCATAGCTCAGTTGGTAGAGCGCTACCTTGCCAAGGTCGAGGTCACGAGTTCGAGTCTCGTTGCCCGCTCCAAATTTTACGTTTCTTATATTTAAATCCCAGACAATTTTGACAACAGTCAATTCGTGATGATTTTCGTTGCTCTGACCATGTTGATCTATACTCGTCACGTCCTATGTCGACGTTGTCGCCGCAGATAAAAACTGTTAACTTACGTCTTTCTTTAATCAGGTAAGACCAGTATGCAAGCTACCAATAAACTCGCCCGTCTTGTCGGCAAAATCTATCAAGCCCCCACTTTTTTGCAAAGCTGGTTGTTGTCCCAGTTGTTTGGTCGTGCTGTTAAATTTTCGGGTACGGCAGGGATTAAAATTCGCCAGCTTGATTTTCAACAAGCAGTATTGGTGCAAGGTAATTTTCGAAAAGTGCAAAATCACATAGGTTCAGTGCATGCTGCAGCCATGTCATTGCTCGGTGAATCTGCCAGTGGCTTTTTGGTCGGAATGCATGTGCCCGATGACCGGTTACCCTTGTTAAAATCGATGCATCTGGATTATGTCAAACGAGCTACAGGTACGTTGACGGCTGTTGCGTCACTAACAGAGGAACAAATCCAACAAATCCGTGATCAGGAAAAAGGTGAAGTGCGGATCAAAGTTCAAATCAATGACCAACTGGGGATCGAACCTGTCATCGCTGAATATGTATGGGCTTGGGTGCCGAAACAGCGACCTAAATCAAACTAAACGCTTATTCCTATTGTCGCAACTGGCGCGACTGAACTTTGCCTGATACAGTTCAGGCATGTTTCGACGATGGATCAACAAAGTTTGAATTCAACTCCGCGTTTAGTCGCCCAGAGTAGTCCGGCACCTTTTTTCGGTAACATTCTTATCAGATATCCAACGACCGTTAGTTTGATTCTGCTGGTGTTATTGTCGATTTTGGCTGTAGCGATGTTAGCCCAGGAACGCGCAAAATATATTGAGTCGCAACGCTATCAATTACTGCAAACTTTGACCAATTACGCGTCTTCGCTAGAAGGAATGCTCAATAGTGGGGTAGTGGCGCTTGATTCAATTCGCAGCGAACTGGTCCTGCAACCAGAGACCGACTTATCTAATCTTGATGCTCGTGTTGCACTGTTGCTGCACAACTATCCTTATTTCCGGCATGTAGCGATAGCGCCAGATTTAGTGATCCGTTACGTATACCCGCTTAAAGGTAATGAAACCGTTGTTGGTGTTGATTATCGCAACATTCCGCAGCAGCTGGCAGCCATAGAAAAAACCATTCGTCTCGGATTGCCTGTGGTGGCAGGTCCGGTGAATTTATTGCAAGGTGGTTCCGGTCTGGTGGTAAGAGTGCCGGTACAAACTAGCGATCAGAAAAATTGGGGCGTCATCGCTGCGATCATTCCGCTGGAGTCTTTGCTGGAAAGAGCAAATTTACCGAGTTTACAACAGCAGTATTGGGTTGGTTTATCTGGTAAAGACGGCAATGATCAAGCCGACGATTTATTTTGGGGCGATGCTGAACTATTACAAACGCAGCGAGTGATGGTGGATATAAAATTGCCCGTGGGCCGCTGGCAACTGCAAGCATCCCCACGGCACGAGTTGCCGCTATTAATTGGCCCTTTGCAATGGATGGCTTTGCTGGCTGCGGTAGTGATTATTTTGTTGTGCTCGGCGTTGTTATTGTTGTTGCGCATGGCGGGCGAACGTGAACGAGCTTTGCATACGATTGCCTTTCAAGCGACTTACGACTTGTTAACTGGGTTACCAAACCGAGCGGTTTTTACCGACAGTCTTTCTCGCGTGTTAAAACAAGCTCAGGGCACACAAAGCTGCTTAAGCCTGATGTGTATCGACTTAGATGAGTTTAAGCAAGTTAATGAAAGCCTGGGTCACGTGGTTGGAGATAAGTTACTGCGTGCCGTGGCGGAACGACTGAAATTACTGGTCGGTGAGCACGATTTACTGGCCCGGCTGGGTGGTGATGAATTTGTGGTGGCGTCTGCTTTAGGCAATGCTCCGGAAATGACCGAACTTATGGCTGAAAAGCTGGTGCTGGAGCTGGCAAAACCGGTTCAGGTTGGCGATAAGTTACTGGCGGTCAGCGCCAGCATTGGGATTGCGATGTATCCGCATGACGGGATGAATCATAGTGATTTGCTAAAACATGCCGATCGCGCCATGTACGCGGCAAAACAAATTGGACGCAATACCTATCATTTTTACGATGCCGCGATGCAAAAAGAAGCGGACCGCTTTGTTCATCTGCACAATGAAATTCTCAAGGGTGTACAACTTCAGCAGTTTTTCCTGGTTTATCAGCCTATCTATGACATTGGCAGCGGCGCTTTTACCAAGTGTGAAGCGCTAGTGCGTTGGCAACATCCGGAACGAGGGTTGATTTCACCGCTGGACTTTATCAGTGTGGCCGAACGCACGGGTGCGATCCGACCTTTAGGGCACTGGATTTTGCAACAAGCTTTGATTGATGCAAAACACTTTTGTGCGCTTGGATTGCCGGTGCAAATGTCGGTGAATCGAAGTAGCCAAGAGTTTAATGTGCATCACGTCGCCGACGAATGGTTGAACATGATTGCGGCTGCCGGCCTTGAATGTGAACAGTTAATTTTTGAAATCACCGAGTCGTTATTTATGGACCGTATTTCAGTCCAGCAAAACAATATTATCAAATTACACCAACACGGTCTGCAATTGGCCATTGACGATTTTGGGACTGGATATTCTGCACTTAACTATTTAAGTCGTTATCCGGTCAACTTCATCAAAATTGATAAAAGCTTTATTGTCGACGTGGCGAGCGAAGACAAAGCTCGGGCTTTAGCCGCTGTTTTGATCAATATGGCTAAGGTTCTGGATGTTCAAGTTGTTGCCGAAGGTGTTGAAACGAAGGCGCAGCTCGATGTGTTGACCGAATTAGGCTGTGATTTTATTCAGGGATATTATTTTAGTAAGCCATTGCGCGCGGACGACTTTATTGCATTTGTCCGGCAATCCGCGACTAAAACGCCTGAGGAGGGCGACTACTGATGGAAAAAGCACCTTGTCAACGTAATTGCTGCTTGGATCAAGATGATATTTGTCTGGGGTGCGGCCGCAGTTTAACCGAAATTACCGGCTGGCATCAGGCAGATTCAGCGCAAAAACAACAAATTCTGGAGTTGGCTAGACAGCGCTTAGCAGCAAAAAAACGTCCGTCTGAGTTTGTGATCCCAGTTCAGGCATCCCGTGGTAAACCCAGCTGAATAATTCGGATAAGACGCTGTTGCTGGCGGTTTTCTCGATCAGCCTGTTGCTGTTTAAGATGTTGTTGCGCTAGAGCCCATTCGATATGTTCACGGACCATGCTATCGGCATGCAGATGGACGCTTTCTAATACTTCCAGATTTTTATCACTATATGGCGCATTGCCAATGGCGACTGCCAAATTTCGTTGCCAGCGATTAAAACCAATCCGACGAATTGCCGAACCTTCAGTTTGTTTAAGGAAAGTGGCTTCATCCCATAACAGCAATGCAATTAAACTTTGATCTTGCCATTGCGGCCGACGCTGAAAGTCCGGCTCATCGCTCAGCGGGGCGACCCGATTCACCGGACAGACCAACTGACAATCATCACAGCCATAAATGCGGTTGCCGATTAACGGCCTTAGCTCTTCAGGAATAGCATCTTTAAGTTCAATGGTCAGATAACTAATACAGCGTCGTGCGTCCACAATATAAGGCGCCACAATAGCGCCAGTAGGACACATGGTGATACAGGCCACACAGTGACCACAGTCTTGTTGCAATGGTTGATCGACCGGTAATGGCAAATCTACCAATAGTTCGCCCAAAAAGAACCAAGAGCCGGCATCAGGGTTGAGCAATAAACTGTGCTTGCCAATCCAGCCAAGACCTGCTTTTGCAGCGAGCGGCCGTTCCAATACCGGCGCTGAATCAACAAAAGGGCGAAAACCAAATTCACCTTGAATGCTGCTGATTTTGTCAGCCAGTTGCTTCAGTTTCTGCCGGATAATTTTATGATAATCACGGCCCAAAGCGTAGCGGCTGATGTATGCCTGCGTCGGATCCGAGAGGTTGGTGGCAAAACCTGCCGCTTTGGGTAAATAGTCCAGCCGAACTGAAATGACGCGTAACGTGCCTGGTAGCAGTTCGGCGGGTCTGGCGCGCATCATGCCGTGCTGCGCCATGTACTGCATTTCACCGTGCATGCCTTGATCCAGCCAATGCTGCAATCGGCTTTCTTCCAATGTTAAATCGGTGTCTGCAATACCCACTTCAGAAAAACCCAGAGCCAATGCCCATTGTTTAATCTGGGCGGCGAGTTCAATCATTTCAGTGGATGCTGCTGTGGTGTTCATCGATGTTCTACTGTAATTTGTCAGTGGCAGAGGAATTAAAACTTAAAGCTGAGACTACAGCGCTATGGTAGCACAAGCTCAGTGCTTTCTGGCTTAAGACAAAATCAATCGGCTTTGCCTGTGGTTCTGGCAGGTTGAATTTGATAGCATAGAATGCATTGACCCAGCCAGAGCGATCTGAGTTTTCGGTCGTTTGAATTCTGATTGAGGAAAGGCATGCTCGTTACTGATTATCAACGACTCCTGCACAATGAAACCGAGACCCAACTTTTTGCCAGCCAACTGGCGCCAGCCTGTCAGCAAGGCGGAGTTATCTACCTGCACGGCGGTCTTGGTGCTGGAAAAACAACCTTTAGTCGTTGTTTATTGCATGCATTGGGTTATCAGGGCAACGTTAAAAGCCCGACTTACACTTTGGTAGAACCTTATCAACTGCCTGCGCTGACCGTTTATCATTTTGATTTATATCGCCTTATGGACCCGGAAGAACTCGAGTTTATGGGCATTCGGGACTATTTCTCTGCGAACACACTTTGCTTAATTGAATGGCCGGAGCGTGGGGAACCTTTGTTGCCAGCGCCTGATTTAAACATTGAGCTTCTGATCACGTCCGATACTGAAAGAACCATTCAGCTCCAAGCCTTGACGCCACTGGGCCAACAGATGCTCGGGTTGGTTAACCTATGATGATGTTACGAAGCATCACTCTTTGTTGGCTGCTGCTAAGCATGTCGGTATTTGCCGATGAGCAAATTGACAGTGTGCGGATTTGGCCGTCGCCAGACAGCACCCGAGTGGTCTTTGATTTAACCGGAAAAGCACAATTTCGGCTGCTGAGCCAGCAGAGCAACATAGTGCAATTGGAAATTAGCAATATTGATCGCCCTTCGTTAGGTAAAATGTCAGGCCAGTCTGATTTAATTAAAGACATTCGGGTGCAAAAGCTGGCATCTGGCCGAGGTATTTTATTGCTGGTTGAACTGAACCGGCCTGCCCGTGAAAAAGCATTTGGCTTGCCGCCACTGGACCGCTATGGCCATCGGTTGGTGCTGGATTTAGCTGATCCGCAGGCAGAACAAGCCATTACCGCTGCAGCGATGCAACGACCACAACATGTTACAGGTCGGGAAGTGGTTATCGCCATTGATGCTGGCCATGGTGGTCATGATCCGGGTGCCGTTGGCCCAAAAGGAACCTACGAAAAACACGTCACCTTGGCTATTTCTGAACGACTAATGACCTTAATTAATAAAGAGCCGGGTTTTAAAGCCGTCATGACCCGCACGTCTGACTATTACATTTATCCGAGCAAAAGACCCGATGTGGCCCGCAATAAACAAGCGGACTTACTGGTATCCATTCATGCTGATGCTGTTGCCAATCGTAAAGCGCATGGTGGGTCGGTCTGGGTATTGTCGTTGCGGCGGGCGACCACTGAAGTGGGTCGGATGTTGGAACAAACGGAACAACACTCTGAGCTGTTAGGTGGCGTGGCTGAAGTGATTAAAGATTCCGCCAATGAGCGTTATCTGGCGCAAACAGTGCTCGATTTATCGATGAATCATTCGATGACCACCGGCTTTGAAGTCGCACGTCAGGTGTTATCGGAAATGAGCAAGATTACGCATTTGCACAAAAAAGAGCCGCAAGCGGCCAGCCTTGGTGTGTTAAAAGCGCCGGATATTCCGTCTATTCTGGTTGAAACCGGGTATATTTCAAACCCGACCGAAGAGCAAAAACTTAAATCGGCGTCTCATCAGCAAAAATTAGCCAGCGCTGTTTTCGTGGCACTTAAACGTCATTTTGAGCAATCGCCACCGGCAGACTCCTGGCTGGCACAGAAAAAAGGCATCGTGCCGACCCGCGGTCAACCCAACAGTGTTGCAAATGTCAGCCATTCATCAGCGCAAAAAAATGAAAGCGCCAATCGTACGGTTGAAAGCATTGTCAATCCGCGTAATCACGTGGTGAGAAGTGGTGAGTCATTGTCAGGACTGGCCAAACGTTATGCGGTGCCGATGTCAGTGCTTCGCAGCTACAACAAACTCACCACCGACAATATCAAAATTGGTCAGGTGCTGCGGATCCCAGAATAAATGGCAATTCAGATTTTATCTCCGCAGTTAGCGAATCAGATAGCCGCGGGAGAAGTGGTTGAACGTCCATCCTCGGTGGTAAAAGAGCTGGTCGAAAACAGTTTGGATGCGGGCGCCACTTCCATATCAATTGATATAGAAAAAGGCGGCAGCAAGCTGATTCGAATTCGTGATGATGGCAGTGGCATTGCTAAAGCTGAGTTAGAACTGGCGCTTTGTCGTCATGCGACCAGTAAAATTCATCAACTGGCCGATTTGGAACAAATCCTTAGTCTGGGCTTTCGCGGTGAAGCGTTAGCCAGTATCAGTTCTGTATCGCGTCTGACTTTAACTTCCAGACCCGCAGATCAAGAAAACGCCTGGCAAGCGATTGCTGAGGGCCGCGAGATGCAAGTGCAAGTGCGACCCGCCGCTCATCCTGTAGGCACCAGCATTGAAGTAGTCGATTTATTTTTTAACACGCCAGCCAGACGCCGCTTTTTACGTAGTGATAAAACCGAGTTCACGCATATTGACGAGCTGGTGAAACGATTAGCGCTGAGTCGTTATGACGTGAACTGGACATTGACGCACAACGGTCAGACGATTCGACAACTAAAAGCAGCGACCGACCGCCCAGCACAGGAAAAGCGACTAACGCAGCTTTGTGGTCGTGGCTTTATGGAATCAGCGCTGTATGTCGAGAGTCAGTATGACGACATGCGCTTGTGGGGCTGGGTGCAATTACCACATGCCTGTCAGATGCAGCCTGCTTGCCAGTTCAGCTATGTCAACGGCCGGATGATGCGTGACAAACTGCTCAATCATGCCATTCGCCAGTCTTATGGCGATGTTTTGATGCCAGGCGCGCAACCAGCTTTTGTGCTGTATTTAGAACTGGATCCACATCAGCTGGATGTCAATGTCCATCCGGCGAAGCATGAAGTTCGTTTTCACCAAGCAAGATTAGTGCATGACTTTGTGGTCAGCGCGTTAGCCCAAGTGTGTCA
>JAHJNE010000312.1 GCA_018820995.1 Gammaproteobacteria bacterium
CATCAAAGTGAATTGATTGCGGCCAATGAGCAATTGGTTTTATCGTCGATACAGGCTGAGCAAGCGTTGCAACAGGCGAAAGTGATGTCGGTGAGCTGACCAGAATCAGCCAGCGTGATGCCCTCACGGATACCCCAAATAGAACACTGATGTTAGATCGGATTGCACGTGCAATCAGTTATGCCCATCGCCATCACCGACAACTCGCGTTAATTTTTCTCGATTTGGATAATTTTAAGCAAATTAACGATCAGCTCGGGCATCAGACTGGTGATGATGTGTTAAAGTTAGTGACACGCCGCTTAAGCAATGTCTTGCGCGATTCCGATACCATTAGCCGCCATGGCGGTGATGAGTTTTTAATTTTATTGTCGGCGATTGAAAGTGATCATGCCGTCGCCACTATTGCAGGGAAAATCATCCAAACCCTGGCAGCGCCAACCATTTTTATGGGACAGCAGGTGGAAGTTAGAGCCAGTCTTGGTATTGCTTTTTATCCAACTCATGGCTCGACTGGTCTGGAGTTAATTCAGGCGGCCGATGATGCGATGTATCAGGCAAAACACCGTGGTGGCAATTGTTACAGCATACATAGCAACGAACCTCACATAGAGCAACAAAGTCATCATCACAGCCTGCACGACGGCTTTGACTTAGATGCGGTACACAATACAGCGACCCTGGTTTCACACCCTATCCGTGCGTTGACGCACCGACTGCCGGGTAGGCAGCGGCGATACTAGTCCATATTCGACCCCTGCTCACTCGCCAACTGGCGAATCAGGATCTTAACCCCGAGGTTTATATGACCAGCCCACTAGATAGCACCCAAAACAGCAAACAGCCAAAAATTGACAATGTACGTCAAAATGTAAATAGCGCAATTCACCATGTGTCGAATGCCGTGCATCCAGCCATCGACAGCCTGACTTCCAGCGCCCACAACACTGTGGACCGGCTAGCAGATGCTGCCGGCAATGCTGCTGAAAACATGGATTTAAAAACAGCGCAGTTAAATGCTGCACGCCTGCGCCTCTCGGAAAAAGTCCGGAGCCAGATCCAAACCCGACCATTACTTACGCTTGGTGTCGCCGTTGCTTCGGGCTTTGCGCTCAGTTGGTTAATAAAATCACGTCGGTCAACGAAATCAGGTGGTTGAACCAGCTTCTGCAGCAGTAGAGCCTTTGCCCACTGCTGCTGTCAATAACAGCGGCAACGGCCACGACACGGATACTGCGCATACAGAAGACAGGATCTCAACTAAACCGCTATCGTCTAACAGCAGCTTAATTGACGCTGTGATGGCGTTATGGCTTGGCTTACGCCAGCGGATGTTTTTGCAATTGCAATTGCTAACATTGGAAACGCAGCGTGCAGCGCAAAGCCTGGTCAATTTGTTGATATTGGCTTGCCTTGCTGCTGCGCTTGTGATCAGTTGTTGGATTGGCGTGCTGGCAGTTGGCATTTTGGCACTCACCAGCATAGGTTTATCCATGTTAGCGGCTGTCAGTTGTATGCTGTTATTGAATCTATTCGCATTGCTATTTTGTCTGAAACTGATCCGGACCCAAAGCTGTTATTTATGCTTTCCAGCAACCATCGCCTCATTAATGCCGGAACAACCAGCACAAACGACAACCGCAAATAACGACGTGGCATAACTTTCCAAAATAGCTATCCAAAATAACGACACGAAATCACTACACGAAATAACCACACGAATTAAACAAAGAGCAACACACTGATGGGTAAACACAAAGCTCCGGACTCACTGAACTTGCAAATTCAGCAACTTCAACAACAAATGACTGCAGCCCGCGGTCTGAAACAACAACAGCAGCAGCATTTTCAACACCTGCTAACAAAGCGGCTCACCAGTTGGCCGCTGGTGCTTGGTGCTGTCACGGCCGGGTTACTGGTCCATCACTTCGCTAGTTCGCCAGCACCCCAACCGCAGCAGCCAATGTCCTCTTCGCCAGAACCAACGCATGATCATTCTGCGACACCTGAACCCCTATCAAGCTGGCGTGCACTGCTGAGCTTGCCATTCCTGACACAAGGCATCGGCTGGCTGTTGGAGCTGATGTGGCAACGAGGGATAGCTGCGCATTCGGTCGTCAAAAGTGCACAACGTCACCCGCTTTATAGCAATCATCCGTGAGTCGTCCTCAGGCTGAAAAAGTCTGAGGACAGATACTGCGGGTATAAATTTTCATCGTCTATCTAAGACGGTTGTCACTCATCATGGTGATCGTTTTCCACCCCATAAAATGCTTCAATTCGTCGGCCCCAATTGCTATCTGCCATATCCGGCCAATGACCTTTGTCAAAACCCGGCGCATCTTTAATCCGCTCCAGATCAACGTTCAGCACAAATCGTTTCTCAATGGTATCCAGCGTCAGCGCGTTCCATGGCACCGCAAAAAGCTTCTCACTGAAACCCAAATAAGTACTGAATGACATCACGGCATAGGCAATACGGCCACTGCTGATATCCAGCATAATTTCTTTAATCGAGCCAAGATTTTCTCCGGCTAAATTGTGTACATCATTGCCAATTAACGTATCAGCGCCCATCAACTCAGGGCCAGGACCACGCGTAGATGCTGTCGCTGTATGGGATTTTTTATACATACCATAGGTATCACGATCTTGATAATTCATCGTCAACTCCATTTAATCTTCAGGGGATCCACTTGAGGCCGGTTTAATCTGCAACACAGAAATGCTGCCAGCCAATGTGGCCCGATGTTACCGCTCCATTGCGGTGAAACAACGCTACCGGCTAGGCAAATGAGTGTCTGTACGTCAAACCACACTGACCCGGAAAACAAATCCGCTGCAATTACTCCGCAACAAATAATCTTCTGCTCTGGTGCGCCAGCGCACCGACGATCACCGCAGTCAGTTTTAGACTGCATGAGTGAAATCATCCGATCCACAGGCAAAGGAGTAGCTCAATGCACATCTTGATTTTGGTGGTGCTGATCTTGTTATTGATTGGTGCATTACCCAGCTGGCCACATAGTCGGCAATGGGGTTACCGGCCCGGCGGTTTACTTGGCTTGATTTTAATCATTTACCTGGTCGTGGTATTGACCGGTGGTATGTAAAAACCACCCGAAAACCCCGGGTAAAGCTCGGGATCGGCGCGCGTAAATAATCGATAGTCTGACTTAATTAAAAGGAACAATATGAAAAGCTTCAAAATTCTCACGGTGTTTTTTCTCACTCTGGCCCTGGTATCGACCCTTGGCTGTGGTTCAACCTATAACAAAGAAGGCACCGGCGAATACTTTGATGACAGTGTCATCACCAGTAAAGTGAAAACCGCCATTTTTGCCGAAGAAACGCTCAAAGTTGCCGAAATTAATGTCGAAACATTCAAAGGCGTGGTGCAACTTAGCGGCTTTGTAAATTCACGGCAAGACATCGATAAAGCGGTGAGTGTGGCACGCCAAGTAAAAGGTGTCACTTCAGTGAAAAACGATATGCGGGTTAAATAACCTTTTGTTTTCAAAGGAAAAATAAAGTCATAGCGTCAGCCGACGCCTTGAGTTCAAATGAAGATGGAGTTTTATCATGAAATTAATTCACTCAGTCACCGTTGCCCTGATGATATTGGCAACACCACTCGTCACCGTAGCGGCGCAATCCGATAACAAAGCCGAACCAACTGTCGTTGCTGAGCAGACCGATATCGATATCAGTAATCGGGTGAAACACGCACTTCAAAGCGATAACATCCTGAAAAGTTACGAAATAATGGTCACCAGCAAAGATGCGGCCGTTGAACTAAGTGGTGAGGTCAAGCAGCAATCAGAAATTGATCAGGCGCTGCGCGTCGCAACAGCAGTCGCTGGTGTCAAATCAGTCAATATGCGACTCACGCTAGAAGAATAATCAGCGTTAACTGATTGTTTTAAGGTGTCGGAGAAGTCTCATCGCTGACAAACTGCGGCAACGCT
Source organism: Gammaproteobacteria bacterium (assembly GCA_018820995.1). GTDB lineage: Bacteria > Pseudomonadota > Gammaproteobacteria > Enterobacterales > Alteromonadaceae > Pararheinheimera. The sequence goes on from JAHJNE010000312.1 coordinate 3,969, forward strand.
TGCTGCAGTTGTAATTGGCGATGTGGACTTAACCACTGCAACATCACTTGTTGATAGGCTTTGGTCGAACGTACTTTTCGCAGCGCCGAATTAATATCCCGCAACCTGCTCTGTCCACCAGCCCCAGCCTGACAAGCAACATAAGAGTAAATTAGTGGATCTAATCCACGGAGCGGCAAGTCAACCAACTCACCTTTTTGAGAGGCAATTGACTGAAAATAACGAACGCGATCCGGATACTCTATCAGATAGTCAATCCGCTGCGCCGTCAGTAACTCCACTGGATTCACACTGTATAAAGAATGGCTACTCAAATTACTACCGGCAACATCCATATATTGGGCGACCACAGTCGGATAACCCCGATTGTGTTCAACAACCCCTTTCATTGCAGGCTCAGCTGTCAAATCTGCCAGCGCAACCCCTGAAGCCGATTGCCATTGACTTACTAATGGACTGTCAGCTCGCAAATGCAACATCATATTTGCAGACATGACCGCAGGAATACTAAAGCGCAATGTTTCTGCACGTTTTTTGGTGAAAAGTATGGAGAAAATGCAGGTTTGTGCGCTCGGTGCTGCTAACGTCTGTTCCACTCTGGCCAGATTACTATAAAGCTGTCGGTGCTCATATTGCGGTAGTTCCGCCATCAGCAGTTGTTGCAATTGTTCTACATGCCCCTGCCCTTTAAGTGGACCTTCAGTGATCCGAAAAGGGGGCCAATGCACACTCAACCAGTCAATACTGGGTTTGGCCAGTACGACGCCTGGCAGCAATGAAAAGAATATATAAATTGCAGCCTTCATCAGTACTCCGGCATGTTCTTTTATAAACCTTAGCAGTTACTGCTTTAACCGTAAAA
>JAHJNE010000313.1 GCA_018820995.1 Gammaproteobacteria bacterium
ACGCTAATTGACATCTCGGCCATTAACAGTCCAGACAGCGAATCGACCACCGTTTGCGATAAATGCACTTTTTGAGCAGGACTGCGCCCCGACAAAATACGCATCGTCACGTGAATAAAATCCGCTTGGCTATTTCCGGTCAGATAATGCTGGTAACTCAGGGCTCTGACTTTAATGTCGCTGCCATCTGCGGCAAATAACTCAGACTTCACGGCTGCGGCAAAGACTTTTTGCACCACATCATGACTGTCTAAATTTGCCGAATGTTCAATCACACAATGGGGCATTTGTTACTCCAGTTGGGACCCAAAATTCAACTGATATTTGCGCTTGGAACTAGCCAATTCATCAAAGATTGCTTCATCAAATCACGTAAAATTGACAATTAATTTGCGCTCATTTTCTCATTCTGGAATGTGCTTTCTGGCTCAGATTCACTTTTTTAGTTCAAATAGTTCTTCACTGGTCAGCACCCGAGGTTGGATGATGGGCAAACCCGTAGGCTCAAAAAATGGCGATTGCCGGTAGCGACCGCTGACACGCTCCGTCAACATCAGCCAAAAAAACCGGCTGATCACGCCAAAGAGTCCATGTGCCAGCGGCTTGGGTGAGCCAAGCGCGGTTTCAGTTTCCAGCAACGCTATTTTACTGCCAAAATCGGCAGTCACTTGCGAACGGTCGAGGCAGCAGTGGATCAAGCCAATAAAAGCACCGCCAGGGCTTGGCATCGTGTTACCAATCGCGGTCTTACAACAACCGGCATACCAACGGATCATCCCGGTTTCGCTTAATCGTAGCGCCAGCAACTGGTCTTGGCCTTGCGTAAAATGCAATTTGGACTGTGCGACCTGCACAATCTCTGTTCCACCCTGCCCATCAAGTACTGCCGCAGATGGGCCGAGAAAACGACCAAACGCCTGGCAATCGGTGCAATAACAAATAATTCGATTGTGGGTGCCGCGGCAATCGACCTCGCCACGAACCACACCACAGCGACATTGAAAATGATGCATCAGTTGATGACTCCTTACTGAAAATGACGTCGGGTACCAAGTGGCTACCTGAGCTGTCCTTGCCAACATGGCATTGCGACTTGTTTTGGCGTTTGCGTTTGCGTTTGCGTTTGCGTTTGCGTTTGCGTTTGCAAATCAGGTCACAGCAACTCCAGGCAAAGCGCAAAAACTCTCAAAGCTGAAACCTGCTCCAGAATGATTTTTCCGACGCCACTTTGTGCATCGCTTTGCCATATTCATTGTAAAGCTGAGCGCTAAGCGAATCGGCGATATCCAATAAAGCGGGTTCAAAGATTTTCTGAGCCTCAGGCACCTTCAACTCGCCATGCACAAAAGTTAATTCCAGTACCGAGTCCTCTTCCGGAAGTTTTAAATAAAAAATATAAGATGCATTGTTGGCTTCCTCGACCAAGCCATCAAATAGCCCATCCGCATGAATAGACAACGCTTCATTCACTAGCGTCAGGTAATAGCTTTTTTTACCGTCAAAAGTGCTGATCCCCGGCATATAAAACAGCCCGTTTAATTCAGCTTCGGTAATTATTTCATGCAATGCTAAGGCGCCAAACTTGTCCGCCTGCTCCTTTGTCCTTTTGATGATCATCACATTTCCTTTGCTGCAAATCGTTAATCTTGAATACCGTAAGTGCCTTGGGAGTTGTCATCCAGCCAATGGCTGCAAGTTGTGGCAAGCTCTCCCTGCCGTTGTAATTCTTAGGGTTTAAAAGTAACTTTTCTGTCAACAAAAAACAACATCTGCGATAAAACGTGTCACTTTCGATAATTGCCAATGTGGGTTGTCAGACGTAGTGACTAAAAGTTTGGCTCAGCCAATTGTTGCCAAAAAAATGCCAGTTACGCTGTAACTGGCATTGACGGATAACACACTGCAGATCCTGAGTTAAGTCAGCACTGGCTTAGTATGCATGTTGTTATTTTTTCACCGACAACAAATACTCCGCTACGGCCAACCGGGTTTCAGCATCCAGATAATCTTGTTTTGGCATAAAGGGGTAGTCTTCGCGCTTTTTTACTGGATTGGCAATGTAATCAGCCAACGCTTTTGGATCATCCATGTATAACGACTGGATCACCTGCACCGGCGGGCCAATTAAGCGGCCGGTATAAGCATGGCAGCCCGTACAAATCCCAAGGTATGCATATTTACCTTTGTCCGTTGCAGCTACTGAACGGGGTGCTGCAGGCGTATCCAGCAAATAGCTAATCACTGAATCGGTATTACTGAAACTACAGGCTGGCCATTTACTGACGCCAACCGTGACGTATTGTTGAGCATTGTTAATACAGCTGTTATTGATGCCCCCCACTTGTACAATATCCGGATTGCCTTGTTTAAATTCAGTGCTTAGCAGCACTTTGGCGTCAGTGATGGTGTCGTAACCGTTGTTATGCATCAGATTATTTAAAATCATGATTTCATCAGGTGTGGGATCAGACTCTGGATCCAAAGTGGCATTTGGCGCATTTTGATGATCGGTAATGATAATGCCTGCGGTTTTATTATTCAGGATCAGGTTATCTTCAATGATTACTTTATCCGCCGCCATTATCAAAATCCCGGTACCGGCCGGAATACCCGCCACCATACTGCCAACGGCGCCGAAGTTTTTGGTGTTGTTGTCGCTAATCCAGTTGTTGCGAATAATCACATCCACCGTGTCTTTGATAGGTAAACCCGGAGTGACAAAAGCCAGCACCCCACCAGTGTTATGGTGCACAAAGTTGTTTTCAACAATGGCATGGCGGCTGTTTTCAATTTCAATCCCGGCCACACTGTCGAACACTTCATTGTTAGCGACATGGATATGGTCACTCATCCCGATATAAATCGCTGCATCTTCAATCCCTGACACCACATTGTGTTCAACAATGCCGTTGTCACCGAGTTGTGGAAAAATTCCGTAGACGCCAGTGTCTTCGATGATGTTGTTACGGATCTCAAAGTTGTTGCCGGCCTGGCCCATAATGCCATTGCCTTTGTATTTAGTAATGAGGAAGTTCTCAACCACGATATTATTGCCAGAATACAAAATGGCGTCATTTAAATGGCCATCGCCAAATAACTTGGGTCGTTTGCCTTCAATAATCACACCGCTTAACCGGATGTTGTCTTTATCGATATACACCGTTTCAGTATAAGTGCCGGGCCAGACCTGGATCACATCCCCCGGATTAGCCGCTTTCACCGCATCCATAATCAACTCGCCGTCTTTCACCTGATGCACGATGCCGGTTGGCGCGGCGTTAATCACCGACTTTTTGGCGTTGCCGACACTCGAGCCATTAGAGGTTGCGGCACCGCCGTAGCTCACTTCAGGTGCATAAGTGGGTGCAACCGGCGCGGGGCTGGTCAGCATTTTTCCGGCAAAAAATGCCGCAGGTACCAGCAATGCCAGCACGATGGTGGTTTTTTTCATGGTTCTATCCCCGGGTGAAAAGAAGGTGGTGTCGATAGTGATTCAGCGGCATTGGCAAGCTCCGCTGGCAAGGGTAAACCGGATGGCAATTGTGTCGGCAAGGCCGGCACTAAACTTTCATCGGTCAGCGTATTCAGAAAAATAGTAATTTGTTGAATCTCATCACTGGTTAATTTGGGCTCCCAAATGTGCCAATGCAGCAACAACTTTTCTTCTTTGGGCACTGCATGGCCCCGGCCTTTAGTATAAAATTCGGCCGCTTCGGCCAGGGTGGCAAAACGTCCTGAGTGCATATAGGGCGCGGTACGGGTGATATTGCGCAGCGTGGGTACTTTAAAGCCGCCACGTAATTTAGCTTTTTCGGCACTGTTACCAGCCCCCGCATCAAACGGCATACCGTCCGGTTCCGGCGTACCAATCACGGCAATTTGTTGGTTGGTAAATAGCGGTGGCGTGTGACATTCAGCGCAGCGCGCAACAAAAGAGCGAAACACATTCAGCCCTTTAATTTCCTCAGTATTGAGCGCGTCCTGATAACCATGCGCGTATTGATCATAACGGCTGTTCAGTGAAATAAGGGAGCTCTGAAATGCGGTCAATGCGGTCGCCACTTGGGACAATTCCAGCTTTTCAGCCGCGGGGAAAGCTTGTTGAAACAACGCTGGATATTGCTCATTGCTGGTTAAATCGGCCAGCAATTGATCGGCATTATTGGCCATTTCATGCGGTGCAAACAGCGGGATCAGCGCTTGTTGTTCCAGAGAATCAGCCCGCGCGTCCCAGAACAGTTTTTTCAAAAAACCGACATTCCACAAACTCGGCGCACTGCGTGTGCCAAGATCACCAAAACTGCCGGTACTGAGCGCTTTACCATCGGCAAAACCTTGCGTCGGCTGATGACAACTGGCACAAGCCTGGCGATGATTGCCCGACAACAGCGGGTCAAAAAACAAATAACGGCCTAAATCAATTTGCTCTGGACTAAAACCATCCCGCGCCTTGGGCAGTGCGGTTTTAGTGCCACCGACGCCTTTATCGTGCAACGAATCATAAGCATCATAGCGAGTCACCAGTAAACACCGGTTATCAGCTGTTTGCTCAAAACTGGGCGGGCAATTGGTGTTCAGCACAATCGTTGAAGCCATGGGTTCGGCGCGCACTTGGGCAACCGGTGAAGGGACTTTGGCAGGCATCGCCCAGCTACTGGCGTGAACCAGTACCGCCAAACTACTCACGATAAAACGATGCTTCATGGTAAACCTGCCCCGATATAAGCGGCCACAGCCTGGATCTCGCTATCGGTTAATTGCCGGCTCATCATCGCCATTTGCCGGCCTGGTTTATCAGTGGCGCTGGTGCCCCGCCCGCCATCGCGAAATTGTGTTAACTGCCGCTGCAAATAAGAACTTTCCAACGCTGCCAACATCGGCGCTTTCAGTTGCAGATTGCCTTGCGCCTGGTTGCCATGACAGGCACCACAAGAGCCGATGTAAAGCCGCCTGCCTTGATCAAGCTGCGCCGCGGTGGGCTCTGCAGTTTTGGTCGCGGTTGTTGGCTGCTGGCTAAAATGCATGGCCAATTGCTCAGCCTCGGCGGCGCTCAGCGTTTTGGCGATGGCCGCCATTTGCTGGCCATAAACGTCTGCCGCAGCACTCCCCCGCTCACCAGCCTGAAAGTGCAAAAGCTGCTTTTGAAGGTAACCGGGGTCTTGCCCGGCGAGTTGCGGCGCTTGTGTCGCTTGGCGTACTTCTGGCGCGTGACAAGCATTGCAGGTGTCGGCTGTGACTGCTATCGCATGCGTAATCTGCATTAAAAACAACAAGCTAACTGACTTTATCAGTGTTTTCGAATTTGGCATCAGGCTTCAGCAAACGCTGCTCATTCCGATTCAGATGAGGTCTAGCTTGCTTTTTTGCCCACCAAGGTTCAAACCGAAAAGTGTGCAAAATTGTCCAGTTCACTTTATTTAGCGCCCCGCATTGGTACTATCAAATCGACGAGGACCGTCTCTGACCGGCTGTCAAATAACA
>JAHJNE010000314.1 GCA_018820995.1 Gammaproteobacteria bacterium
CACGCAGGCGCAACGTCAGTTAATCGTTTCACGCCAATTCAGTGAGGATGGCTGGTCATTAGATGTCTGTCAGCAAATGCAACTTAAACTAACCTCGGCCTGGCTGGCGGAATTTAAACAGCAGCTGAGTTGGAGTGAGCCGCAGTGGCAAAGGCTGCAAAAAAGCGACTGGCTGCAAGTCACCACCGGGCCGCAAGGACAAATTCTGGCATTGCAGCGTAGTGAGCAACCGCCAACCTGCGCTCCATAAAAACTTGTTCACACATGGCAGATGTCGGTAAACCAGCGACTGGCTTTTTTGAATTCAGCACTGGACTATCGACTCGCTTTGCAACATTCGATTTCCCTTCATTTATCCCTCAATTCGATGCAGTAATCAGGCGCATAAGGACTCCGTGCAGGCAATCTTGATTGTCTTTGCAAAATCCTGAACCGGCCTTAAGCCTGGCATTCGTCAGAGCAGCTACCAATCAAAAATAACCTCCTGTTTTAAATGAATTTGTCGCTCCAATGCTAACGATTGTCGTTGGAGTGATAACGATTCTTGACTGAGTTTTCTACAGTCGAAACGTGCCATGACGGCACATCAAAAAGTACGATCAACTTTTTAGAAACCTATCCCTGAACACAAGAGGAATTTATCATGGACAATGGCGCCCTCATTATTCTGCTGGTTGTACCCAGTTATTTTTTACCAAGCATCGTCGCCGCGATGCGTAAACAATCGAATACCACAGCGATTTTTTTCCTGAACCTGTTTTTAGGTTGGAGCTTGATTGGCTGGGTGATCGCACTGGTTTGGGCGTTGAAAAAGCCTGAAACAGTCGCGGCAGCCTTTGTGTCTTCCAGTAGCGCCGACGAGATTAAAAAACTGAAAGAACTAGCTGATGCCGGCATTATCAGCCAGGCCGAATATGATGCGAAAAAACAACTGCTATTGCGATAACAACTCTGGAGAAAAACGCGATGAAATCAATAACGTTAAGCCAGAGCCGAAGTCTGCTGCTGGTATTGGCATCACTCTTTTTAAGTGCATGCGAGCGCGGGCCGGACGGTCCGAACGAACAGGCATTTAAAACAGCCTTAATGCTCGAGGTCGGTTCACAATATGCGGTGAAGGACATCAATGTCTTGGCGCATCAAGCAGTTGGTACCGAAACTGCACCAAGAGTTCGCACCCGCCTGGAAGCCGAACTCGAGCTGTCGGAGCCAATGTACAGTGTGGTGGAAGAACTGTTTGTACAAGAGCAATATAACGACCGTGGCCGCAACTATAAAATCCTCACTGTCAGCCAACAGGCAGGGACAAAATTAATGTGGAAAGGTGTGGCTGAAGCGGTATTCATCCAAGACAGTTGGCAAATTAAGGCGTTCCGGCAGGATGAAATAACACCGCCAACGAATGGAAAATTCCGGGCAAACGTAGATGGTCCGAATGTCATTCAAGGCTCGGAAGACGAGCAAGACCTTCGGGCGAGCATTCGTAAAAAACAAGAAGCAGAGGAAGCTGCCAGAGCTGAACGGCAACGCTTAGAGCTTGAAGCCGCCAGACTCCGCGATGAAAAACAGCGGCAAGAACTGGCTGCACTGAAAAATTTCCGCCTAAACGCAGCAGGGCTGTGGATATCGACTCTGCCCGTGTTAAGCGACAACGCCGTCTTTAGCGACAATGGCACGACCCTGGGGTATGAAATAAACATCCCAAGCAACGATATCCTCGAAGGCATGGCGTCCATCACGGTGCGCAGCCTGCAACCGGTCAAAGGTCAGCTCCTGACCAAGACCTTTGAAGGTTTTTATCAATTTAAACCCGGCAGCAACAGCTTCACCATTAGTGAAGTGACGGGCAATGATCTCAGGTTGCAACGTCAAACATGGCGCTCCGGAAAAATCTGGCAATTGCAAATGACCGATACCGGCTTAAAAGCCAGCAGTAACTTTCGACGTACGCAACTGCGGATGGATTTGGAGTCAAAAAAATGAACCTGATTAAAAAAGTAGTGAGCGGTTTGACCCTCTGTGCTTTGGTGCTTTTGCATGGTTGCAGTCCTGCCAAAAAGGAACTGGTGGTGCATTACGGTGCGGAATATGAAACCAGTGATTATCAAACCTCAGGCTTGTTATTTGATGCGCAAAAAGTGTATTACCTGAAGCCGGAGTATAAAACTGTGTTTACCACATTAGCGGCTGACGCAAATAGACTCATAAAACATCTGAAGCAAGGTGATGTCCTTCAATCGTCAGTACCAGAATCAACTTACCTAACTGCAGAACAAAACATTAAATTTATCAACATGATAAAGGCTAAGTTGCCAAAAGACGAAAGTCTTAAAGCCGGTATTGAGATATATACACCTTCCATACAAAACCTGATGCGAGACCTTTTTATCCGGGAATCCAAGGTTAGATTTACCAACAAAGGTTTCAGCCTGCCCGAGTACCAACCTGACTTAGACATGCTCGTCGTTTTCCAGCAGTATGGCTTGTTCGTAGTGTTGATCCCGGCGAGCGCAATCAATGCTGAGCGCGCAGATGTGCTTACTCTCAACCTCACTACCGATCGTAAACGGGGCATCGAGCTTTCATCACTTAGATTTTTTCAGGAGAATTCAATCACAGAAGAAATTGAATTAATTCAATTTTTAATCAAAGAATTTGAACAGCGCTAATCATCCTTCTGAAACTGGCCAGGTGTTTCGCCAAAAGCCTCTTTAAAGCATTTGGTGAAATACGCCTGGCTGCTAAAACCACAGTTAAAAGCAACATTGCCAGCGGGCTGGCCTTGTTGCAACATCGATTGGCTTTTGTTTAAACGGAACTGGCGTATATAGAGAGCCGGAGAAACCTGCGCCAGGGCTTTGAGTTTACGCTGCAACTGCCTTTCACTAACCGCTAACGCAGCTGCCAAATCTGCAGGTTGAAACTGACTGTCGGCAAATCTCTGATCCAAAACTTGCTGTAGCTTTTGCACAAATTGCTGCTCGGTTGTTGGTTGCAACAAAGCCTGATCCGTCGGCTCACTAACGTGCGGTTGATACAATGCTTTTAGCTGCGAGAGCTGTAGTAAGAAGTTTTCGATATATAACTTTAACTCCGCAAAATCAAAGGGTTTTGCCAGATATAAATTGGCACGGTGTTGCAAACCGCGTAATTTGTGCTGCTGATCTGAACTGGCCGTCAGCAAAATAAATGGAATATGCGACGTCGCAATATCGCCTTTGAGCTGCTCGCACAACGCAAAACCATCCATCTGCGGCATCATCAAATCAGAGATAATCAGATCAGGGTTTTCCCGATCCAATACCACCAGCGCCGCCAGGCCATGATCGGCCTCTAAGCAGCGGTAAAACGGCGCCAATTTGGCGACTAAATACTGGCGTAGTGCCAGATTATCCTCAACCAGTAAAATGGTTTGATGGTCAGGCGGCGGCTCAACTTGCGGGCGAAAAGATGCCTGCTGATGATTGAGCAGCGCCAGCTCCAATTGCGTTGAGATATGCTGGCTACTGGTGTGCCGGGTTTCTATTGATTGAGGTTCTGTCGGTTGAGTTTTGAGATGCTGACTTTCGTCATGCTTATTTTTGCCTGGAAAAGTTACATGGTTCAACGCATCGGCTGCATCGGTCACCGCAAGAGTCATTGGTAAAGAAACGCAGAAAATGCTACCTCCGGCCGGATTCTGTCGGTATTGCACCCGCCCCTGATATTTTGCTGCCAGTGCTTTTACCAGCGCCAAGCCGACTCCGGAACCCAAGTGTTCCGACTGGTTATTTCCGGCACGATAAAAATAGTCCCATATCCGTTCTTGTTCTGCCGGTGCTATCCCAGCGCCATTGTCGGTGACCTGAATGCGCAGCCCGCCCGATGGTTCCGTTGTGAGTTGGAGCTCAATCAAACCGCCAGCCGGCGTGTACTTCACGGCATTTGACAGGAGATTATTTAAAATCAGCACGAGGTCTTCATCCTGACCAAACCATGTCAATGTTTTGCCAATTGCCGTGGTCAGTTGGATATTTTTTTGCTGTGCTAACATGCTAAAGTCGGCAGCTACCGAACCGGCCAATGCTGAAACATCGACCCAAGACGGTGATGAAGTCTGGGGTTGTGTAAGCGATTGCCCTGCCAGTAGCTGATTCACTAACCGCAACAAATATCGTCCCTGATACCGGATAGATTGTAGCAGTGGCTGCGACTGTTCGGCCGCCACCACAGCATCCAGTTCATTGACCGCGCCGTCAATCAGCGTAAGGGGCGTTCTAAATTCATGCGAGACATGATTAAACACAAAATCTTTTTCCAGTAGCGCTTGCTTCAATTCAGCCGTGCGCATATCTACCGCCCGCTGCAATAACACCGTTTGGCGGCGAAGCGCTTTCAGTCGAAGCCAATACAAACTGGCCAGCAATAACACCAGCACCACCATGTAAACCAGATAAGCATAGGGACTTTGCCACCATGGCGGGCTAATACTGATCGCCAGCTGATTGCTTTGCACTGTATTCCAATTCGGTTCTACTGAGCTTTGCACTTGTAATAAGTAGTTCCCGGCCGGTAACCCACTAAACGTCAGGCTGTGCTGGCGCGTATATAGCCATTCTTCAGAAAGTCCCTGCAAACGGTAGCGATAATGAACCTGATCGGCTTTTAAATAATCTAAGGTGGCCAAATCCAGGGTAAAAATATGCTGCTGATAGGTAAGTTGTAAGCTTTTGACATAATGCATCTGTCGATCGAGTGAAAATCCGGAATAAGGCTGACCTAACTGAATTTGCTGGTTTAGCAGATACATATTGGTAAATATCAGCGGTGAATAACGAGGTGCTGTTGGAATGATTTTTTCTGGCCACAACTGATTAAAGCCGGCAGTGCCGCCAAAATACAGTTCCTGTTGCTGCCCCAATAAAAAAGCCCCGGTATTAAATTCACGCCCTTGCAGCCCATCCTCCACCCCAAACAACTGAAACTTCTCGTGTTTTTTATCAAACCTGTTCAGCCCATCATTGGTGCTTAGCCAAATATCACCAGTCTTGTCCTCGAGCACGCCATAGATGCTGTCATTCGAGAGCCCTTGATTGGTGGTATAAACATTAACTTGCTGTAACTGTGGATCAAGCCGGTGCAAACCTTTGTTGGTGGCAATCCAAAAATCGCCATCACGGTCTTCCTGCACCGCTCTTGCCCAGTTCACTGCCAACGCAGGCTGGCTGTCTTGATAAAATCGACGGAGTGTCGCGCTGTTAAAATCGTATAGAAATACGCCAGCATGTAAGTCACTCATCCACAATCGTTGTTGGCTATCGACAAACAACCCCTGAATATAGGACGGCTGATCTACATCAGTGAACCAGGTCACACGCTGCCAGCGCTGTGTTGGTATATCGAGTTCATACAGCCCGTGCCCAACAAATGCGACCCACAATTTATCTTGATACCGCAACGCGGTATAACCACCGCTGGTATTTCCGGCCAGCTCATCGGGCACTGCAAATGGCTGCCACCGATACTGTTCTTTATCAAATAACCATAAAGGGGTACCGTTTGTGGCCTCAAGCATGACCACCAACAAATGTTGCGGATCAAAATCCAATATGGTCTGGACATTATTGCGGGGTGACTGATCATCAGTTATATAAAAGGATTGGGTTTGATTCTGTGAAGTGTCAACACGGTTTAAGCCATTGTAAGTACCAACCCACAACACATTTTTATCCTGCTGATGAAAAGCCTGCACATGGTTATGGCTTAATCCGCCACCTGCAAGCCCCGCTGTAAATCGCAAAGTTTGCCTGGCATTAGGACTAACGATGGCCAACCCCATGCCATAAGTCACCACCCACAAATTTTGCTGCTGATCAAACATCAGCCTGGAGATATCATTACCGGGTAATGAATTAGCGATACCTGAGCGCGCCCGATGCACCTGACGCAGCGAAAAGTCGGCATTCAACTGATATAAGCCCTTACCATAAACCCCCAACCAATGTTGCCCGGAATCGTCGGTCATGATACTGGTTAGAGAATCAGTCGCAGTCAGAAGCGTATTGTCAAACGCATGTGTACCACATGGCATCGGCCTGGGTGCCGTCAGGCACCAGATTTGCGACTTAGATAACAACCGTATTTGCTGATTGCCATCAACAACAGGGATTAAAAGCTCGTCAGCATCCCCCGCCATCACCTCCTCTAATTTGCCGCTGCCCGCTTCCAACTGAAATAGCCGGTTGGCACTCAATAAATAGGAGGTTTGGGGATCCACGGTCAACCATTTGCTAAAACCGCTGAGCTTCTGGTTTTGCTCCAGCTGAGGTAAAGACAGTTCATCGGTTAAAAGATCGTAATGAAAAAGCCTCCCGCCACTGATAAACCAAAGAAGGTCACCACTGCGCAGCAACGCTCGTATTTGTTGCAATGCGACTTTACTGCTTTTCAAGCCAGGTAAAACGGTAAACTTATCGAGGTTGTCATCATATCGAATGATTTCGTTGGCTCTACTAATCATCCATAATTCGTGTTGTGGATCCAGATACAACGACAGGATGCTGTCAGAATCACTGAACTTATAGCCATTTTTTTGATGATAAACCTTAAATTGCTGGCTGTCGTATCGGGCAAGACCTCCATCGGTTGCGACCCAGATAAAACCAGTTGTATCCTGAACCAAATCATTGACTGAATTTTGCGGTAAACCCTGATCGTGGCCAACGGCTTTGACCACCAAGGTAGCGGCTTCGATCTGCCCGGTTACGCCGAGCAATAATAATCCGCCGCCGATGACTGCGACAAAGTACTGTTGAAAGTACTGTTGTAAGTACCGTTGAATATTCCTGACAAAGTTTTGGATCAGAGCTGTATGTCCGCCAAGCATCTTGTTGTAAAGACTAAATAATGCTGAAAAAACACACAAGCAATAATTACCTTAC
>JAHJNE010000315.1 GCA_018820995.1 Gammaproteobacteria bacterium
CCGACACTGTGGCTACGAAAAAACGGATTAAAAATTAACGGTAATTGCTCTGGCGCTAAACCAGTACCATCGTCATCGACCACCACCCGCACCTGATGTTCCAGCACAATCGCCCGCACCAGCACCAATGAATCCTCCGCGGTGTATTTAATGGCATTTCGAATCACATTTTCCAAAGCCCGGTACACTAGCTCGGCGTCAGCATCAACCAAAATTCTTGGTAATTCAGCCAGTTGTAAATGTTTATGTTGTGCGGCAGCCTCCAATTGACCATCATCACAAATCGATTCCAGCAACTCGGTCAAATCGACTTCTTGCAGTCGAAAACTCACTTCACCGCTTTCCAGCCTGGAAAATGTCAGGATTTCGCCAACCAACTGATCAAGTCGCGCCGCTTCGCTTTCCACTTTTGCCAGTGCTGATGCCTGATCCTCCGGTGTTTGTCTGGCGAGCCCAATCAAAATTTGTAGTCGGGCCAAAGGCGAACGTAGCTCATGGGATACGTCATGCAACAAACGTCGTTGCGACAAAATGGCCAGATAAACACTTTGAGCCATCTGGTTAAAACTGCGCGCCAGCTCACCAAATTCATCTTTACGACTGGTAATTTTACCGCTCAGCTGCGTCCGCCATTGCTGTTTTGGCAAATCACTAAGCGCCTGACGCAACTGCCGCACCGGCGAAGCAAAGTACCAGGCCAGCAACAAGCTTGAACCCATGCTGGTCAGGACAATGCTAATCAGAATAAAACTAGGGTGGAACCAAAACGGCGGACTCACTGGACGTCGCATACTCGCTGTTTCATCAGCGGCCGTTCTGGTATTCAATCGATGTTCGTTACCGGGTGAACCCACCTCAGCGAAGTTGCGCCAGCGGCCCGGCCAAAACTGCGCATTGGCCACTGCCAGCAATTGCCAATGACGGCCATCGGCGCTGTGCAGGGCAAAATCGGCTTGATTAGGCCGTTGTGCCAATTGCTGACGCCAGTCCGCCGGCACCTGGCGCTGTAATAGGTCCTGCCCCATCGCATCAAGAATTAAGATCCGTTCACGGGCAATTGGATCCAAATCCCACTGCGCCACCACTTTTTCCAATAACTCAATGCCACCGGCATCGACCATGGTTTGTGCCGATTGTTGGATCAGCCGCGCTTGCGGCCCATACATCAGTCGATTCTGATCAGCGCCGTCGCTGCTCAGCTGCACCACAGCCCAAATCAAACCAAAGGCAAACGCCAGTGCCGACCAGAAAGCCAGCAGGAATTTCCAGAACAGTTGTCCCATCGCTTAAATGTGCCTTAACCATTGATAGCCTTTGCCACGCACCGCTTCGATCCAGTGCTGACCATCGCTGCGTTTGCCAAGCTTTTGCCGAATGTTGGAAATATGGACGTCAATGCTACGATCAAATTGGGTCAGGGTTTTGCCGAGCCCTTGTTGTGATAAATCGGCTTTACTGACAATCCTGCCGGCCTGGCTGACCAACAACCACAACACACTAAACTCAGCACCGGTTAACTCCAACGCAATCCCGTCAAACATGGCGCTACGGGTGGCCGGTGTTAACAGCAACGGTCCTTCCTGCAAACGTAAATCAACCTGTTGCTGCAATTGCATACGCCGTAAAATGGCCCGGATCCGCGCCACCAGCTCTCGTGGCAAACAAGGTTTAGCCACGTAATCGTCTGCGCCAAGCTCCAGTCCAATGACTTTGTCGATATCATCACCACGCGCCGTTAACATCAACACCGGTTTATCGGACACTTGCCGCAATTTTTTCAGCACTGTGACACCGTCCATACCCGGCATCATCACATCGAGCACCACCAGCTCAAACCCATGGTTTAATGCCAGTTTTAAACCAGTGGCGCCATCGTTCGCCACAGTGACGGTAAAACCTTCACGTTGTAAATAAGTCGCCAGCATGTTGGTGAGCGCACTGTCGTCGTCGATTAAAAGCAGATGAGCCAAGATGAAAGCCTTCAGATACCGGTTTTGGAAGAAAGGTTGTCGCCAATGGCAGTCAACAATATCGACAACAACATTCAAGAATGGCCGAATTTTAACCTAAGCGAACACGGGCGGGCAGTGGCTTTACAAAACTATACAAATGAGTCGCGAGCGCCAAAATCAGCGCTTGGCTGCAAAGGCAGCAGTACCAAGACAGATCATCAAAACCACAGAGGTAAGACAGAAAAGAAGAACGAAAATAGATATCGCGCGGCTTAAGCCAGCCGCGCAATGAAAGGGGTTTGCTTAACGGTCAGCATTCCAATCCGTGACTGCCTGTAACATCACTTCGGCTTTAGATACTTCAAAGGTTTTCGGAGCATCAACATTCAGTCGTTGCACCACGCCATCGTCGACGATCATCGCATAACGCATCGAGCGCATGCCGCCAAAATCGCCACTGTCGACTAACAAACCACAGGCTTCAGCAAAACGACCTGCACCATCGGCTAAAAACAAAATATCACCGGCATGTTGCTGTTTAGACCAGGCATCCAGCACATATGCATCGTTCACCGCAGTACAGATGATCCGATCAACCCCTTGTTGAAAAAAGGACTCACACAATGCGACAAAGCCAGGTAAATGCGCAGCGCTGCAAGTGGGAGTAAAAGCGCCAGGCAAGGCAAATAACACAATGGTTTCGCCACTGAAAATCTCTTTACTGCTCAGCGTGACCACACCATTGTCGGTGAGTCGCTGAAAACTGACATCGGGTAATTTATCGCCGACCTGAATCATGACTTGCTCCTGTTGCGGCTTATAACGCCGCTTTTACATAAACATCAAATCTATTGTTTTTACCTTCAATACTCATACTTGGTTTTTGTCCGGCTAAAAATTCGGCATAACCAGGTCTTTTCACCACCACCCTTTTATTGGCAAGGGCATAAGCCGCCTGCCACAGAGCATCGGCGTCGGGATCTGCCCCGACCACGTCATGAAAAGCACGCATTTCTTTTTTTACTGCGGCAGACTTTTCCCGTGCCGGAAACATCGGATCTAAATACACCACATCGGGGGCCGGCAATGATTGTAAGGCGGTTATTGCTTGCGAAAAAACCAACTGCAATCTGGCAGGCAACCAATCCTGTAATTCAGGATCCAGCCGGGCGCGACGTAAACCATCCCATAATAATGCGGCCACCAACGGATTGCGCTCCACCAAAGTCACACTGGCCCCTAAACTTGCCAGCACTAAGGCATCGCGACCTAAACCAGCAGTCGCATCAATCACCGATAAACCAGCTTTTTTAGTTAAACCAACGGCTTTGGCAATGGCTTCACTTTTCCCACCGCCGAATTTACGCCGGTAGGTGGCAGCGCCACTGGCAAAATCTACCAGAATATCGCCTTGTTTTGAAAGCTCGGTATGGCGTAGCACCAATTGTTGATCCTGCCACGCCAAATGCCAGCCCGCCACCTGCGGCACCACCTTGATACCAAACTGCTGCTGCAGTTCATCGATAAGCGCGGCGGGCAGTTGTGCGTCGGCTAGCAAACCGGTTACGGTCGCCGAGATTTCCTGCACAGAGCCTTCGGTTAAAACCCCGCCGTTCATCAGACGCCTTCCGCTACAGGTAAATCCGAGCCGCCCGTTAAACCTGCGTAGTTGTCGCCAACACTCATCGCGACAACACGGCTGATGTGCTGCAAGCTCATCCCAGATTGCTGTTGCCAGAGATTAAACTGTGCCTGAATTTTTGCGAGGCTTCCTTTACTGGTTAAACCGCCATCAATCACCTGATAAGCGCGTAAGTACGCCTCGACGTCCTGCGACAATAAAAATGTGTCTTTACCCATGGCGCGCAGTGCATAAGCGCCAGTGTTCCCACCTAAACGTGCGCCGCGCTTTTTCAAAAGATCCCACAGACCAATGATATTGTCGCCAGGCCACTGTGCCACCATGGCGGCAAAACTACCGTGTTGCTGCGCTAATTCATGGATCATCAACGCATTATGGCGAATGGTCAGCACTTTGCTACCATTGCGGATAATCCTTGGATCTTGCGCTTTTTGCGCCAGCATTTCATCCGGCAGCATCAGCATTTTCTCAACAGCAAAATCGAAAAAAACCTCGCGAAAACCAGGCCATTTGTTCTCGACAACCCGCCAGACAAATCCGCTCTGAAAGACTTTTTTGGTAAAAGCCTCCAGCCAGTCGGCATCACTGTAACGCAGTAATTCAGCACTGCTCAGACTGTGACCGAGCATGGCCTGCAACTGTGCTTCACCGCCCTTACGCTCGACCGCACGCTGATAAATACTCTGAAATTTTTCGACCTGCGCCATACTGCCCTCAGAATAAATCGCCGGCAGGGCCAGCTTTACAAAAACCACCGACCAGCGTGACACCGGGCTCAGGCACTATCGAACAATCAGACATGACACCTAGCCGCTTTGTTTCGGCTTCGGCCAGCGCATTGTATTGGGAAACCTTTTCCAGCAGCACGGTTTCATCCAGTCCTTGCACCGAATAAATCAGATAAGAGGACGGTCCGCCGCACGCTTTATAACCAAAAGCGACTTTACGACATTGCTGCACATCGCTGGCTGCAGCGTCGCCAATCAGCGTTTTAATTTCAGTAAAACGTTGCTGCAATTCGGCGTTGGCGTTCGAAGCTGTTGCCGGAACTTGCTGATTGTTATCAGACATTGATTGCTCCTTAGGAAGCGAGGCAGCAGTCTGCGTGGCTGGATCTGCCGGCGCGACTGACTCCTTTTTATCGTTCGTTTGCGCATCACAAGCACTGACGAACCATAGTGGTAGCAGCAGCGTTGCGACAAGCCGCCAGCTTTGCTGCGAGGGCAATTGAGATGCGTACATCATCCGGCGGCGCATCAGGCTGCCACAGTGCCGTGAATGCCCATATGACGCAATAATGCGGCATTGGACGGCTCGCGGCCACGGAAGGCTTTGAACAATTCCATCGGCTCAGCACTACCACCCCGTTCTAAAATACAGTGCAGGAAATCGGCGCCGGTTTGGCTATTAAAAACACCTTCTTCTTCAAAACGGCCAAAAGCGTCTGCCGACAATACTTCCGCCCACAGATAACTGTAATAACCGGCACCATAACCACCGGCAAATATATGGCTGAAACTGTGCTGAAAACGGTTAAATCGTGGAGGAACGATCACCGAAACCTCTGAACGTACCTGATCAAGCACTTGCTGCACCTGGCCGCCCAGCGCTGGGTCATAATCAGCGTGCAGCCGGAAATCGAACAAAGCAAATTCCAGTTGCCGCACTAAAAACAGTGCTGACTGGAAGTTTTTCGCTGCCAGCATTTTATCGAGTAAATCCTGCGGCAAAGGTGCGCCGGTCTCATAATGGCCGGAGATAATCTGCAATGCCTGAGGCGCCCAACACCAGTTTTCCATAAACTGGCTAGGTAACTCGACCGCATCCCAAGGCACACCATTAATACCTGCGACCGCACTGGCATCTACCTTCGTCAGCATATGGTGCAACCCATGGCCAAATTCGTGGAATAACGTCACCACTTCATCATGGGTAAACAGCGCAGGTTTGCCACCAACCGGTTTATTAAAATTACAGGTCAAATAAGCAATCGGACGTTGCAAGCTGCCATCAGCTTTGGTTCTGCGTCCCTGACAATCATCCATCCAGGCCCCACCACGTTTTTTAGCACGGGCATATAAATCGAGATAAAAACTGCCACGAAGCTCGCCGGTCGCGTCAAAAATATCGTAAAACTTCACATCAGCATGCCAAACATCGACGCCAGCACGCTCGGTGACCGTTACGCCAAACACTTTATTCAGCACCGCAAACAACCCTGTCACAACGCGATGTTCAGGAAAATATGGCCGTAACACTTCGTCGGAAATGTCATAAGTGGCCATTTTTAGTTTTTCTGAATAATAAGCGGTGTCCCAGGCATCCAGTTTACTGATGGCATAGTTGCTCTTCGCAAAATCGGTCAGTTGTTGTAAATCCTGTTGCGCTTGTGGTTTGGCTCGCTTGGCTAAATCAGATAAAAAATCAAGCACTTGCGCTGGATTCTCGGCCATTTTGGTCGCCAGCGATTCTTCCGCCGCATTATTAAAATCAAGCAGCTGCGCCAACTCATGCTTCAGCGCTAACGTTTCTTCGATGAGGGCGCTGTTATCAAACTGACCCGCCGTCGGCCCCTGATCGGAAGCGCGGGTACAATAAGCCTGATACATTTCCTGACGCAGGGCTGCGTCATCGGCGTATGTCATCACCGCAATATAACTTGGAAATTCCAGCGTAAAGACATAACCGGTTAACTCACGGCTTTGTGCCGCCTCAGCTGCGGCTAACTTTGCATCTTCAGGTAAACCCGCCAACTGCGATTCCTCGGTGACGTGTTTAAACCAGGCTTGCGTGGCGTCCAGGCAGTTGTTTGAAAAGGTTGAGGATAAATCAGATAACCGGCTTTGGATCTCGCCATAACGTTGCTTTTTGTCTTCCGATAAACCAATGCCCGACAGCTTAAAATCACGCAGGGCATTTTGAATCACTTTTTGCTGCGCCGCTGTCAGCGTGGCATATTCAGCACTTTGGCTTAGCGCCAGATAGGCTTGATAAAGTCCCTCATGTTGGCCAACCCAGGTACTAAAATCGGACAGTAAAGGTAAACAACTTTCATAGGCTTCCCGTAGTTCTGGCGATGACAACACAGAATTTAAATGGGATACCGGTGACCAGAGCCGGCTTAAATGATCAGCAGTTTCTTCGGTATTCACGATTAACGATTGCCAGCTCACCGGCGTGGTTGCCACCGCCTGTTCGATATTCTGCCGACACGCGGCCAGAGCTTGTTCTACTGCCGGCAGCACCATAGGTGGCTCAATCGCGGAAAAAGGGGGTAAACCGGTAAAACTGGATAATACATTGCTCATGATGGCCTCGGTGCAATACTGAGAAAAGACAGACTCTGGAAAAATATCAATACTAGCTTGAACTATGGGGACTTTGACACATTTCTCAAGGCCTAAGTTGCAGAGCCAATGCCTGAAAAAACTGCTGCAACAATAAGTCCTAACCGGACTGCATTGCCGCTTTTGTGGCAGCCCCGGATGTCAGTTGTTGTTGCGCATTAAGATACACAATCAAATCATCCAGCGGCATTGGCCTGGCAACCAGATATCCCTGAACGGCATCAGCATTGTGTAAGGTTAAAAAATCATATTGCTTCTGATGTTCAACCCCTTCACAAATCACGGTGAGATCAAGACTTTTACCTAGTTTGATCGCCGCCGCCATCAGCATCTCTTTTTGGGTTCCAAGCATACTGAGCAGCGCCATATCAATTTTGATTTCACTGATTGGCAGACTCGCCAATTTACCAATAAAAGACTGACCCGCGCCGAAGTCATCCATCACCAGTACGGTATCGCTTTGCTTTATCAACTCCAGTGAACGTTGCGACGCTGGAATATCCAGATTCATCGCGCTCTCCGCCAGCTCAAACTTAACGCGCTGCGCTTTGGGGTATTTCTGCTCATGCTGCAAAATGGTTTGGATCAGTGGGGTATTGGCGAGATCCTGCGCCGACAAATTAATCGACACCGGTATCAAAAAACCAAGCCCTTGTAATTGATTCTGACTTTTGCGCGCCTGACTATAAACCCAGGCCGTTAAATTGTTCATCAACCCCGCTTCTTCAGCTAGCGGAATAAACACTGCTGGTGATACCGCGCCAAGCGTCGGATGTTGCCAGCGTAAAAAAGCCTCCAACGAGCTGGCTTGTTGGGTTGCAATATCCTGCACTGGTTGGAATAACAAGTGTAGCTGCTGGCTTTGGGTCGCTTTGGCCAGTTCACTGATCAGCGTCAGCCGTTGACGACTTTCCGCAGCCAGTTGCGGCTGATATGAGCGATGGCTTGCGGTTTTTTCAACATAAGTTAACGCCAGCAAACCGTGCGCCAGCAGCGTTTCAGCATCGTTCCCATTCACTTTATTGACCGCAACTGATGCATAACGCGGTTTAAAGTCCGGTGAAATACCATCGAGACTGAACTTTTGATTCATCAGCTTGCGAAGCCCGGTTAACACCACCACAAAATCCTGCTCCAGCACCAGTAGCGCGAGTTTATCCGAACTGAGTGAAAACAATGTTTCGTGGGCGGCTGGCCCTAAACTCACCACGGCAGGCGAACGTTGCTGACAGAATGTTTGCAACTGTTTGATATAAGCTTGCAAAATTTCAGCAGTTTTTTGTTGACCAAGTACCGCCTCAATCTGATCAAAATTCTGGAGTTCCAGCAACAGTAACCGGTAATGCACCTTCGGAGTCGCCAGCTGATTGTTTAACAACTCAGTCAGCACCAATCGCGAGCCAAGACCGTAAAATGCCGATATTTTACTGCGTCGGATTTCCTGCTGTTGCAGTTGCGACAGCAGCTGATTCCGATCAAGTAACAATTTCTGAGTGCGGGCGATAGCCGCTTTTTCCAGATAAATTTCTACCAGTAAACTGCTCACCATCATAATGGCAGCAAGCGTGGTCCCAAGTTCAAGCGCGATTAGCGTCAACGCCGACTCCGACAAAATGCCCATCACCCGAAGCGCTGCCAGCACAATACTGCCCAGCAACACCGACATTGGCAGCAAAAATACCGAGGAGCGCCTGGGTTGATGACGAAGCATTACCAAGCCGGTGCACAAGCTAATCAGTACACATGCTTGAATCAGGTACACCACACTTTGTTTCAGGTAACCTAACACCACCGGCAATTGAAGCACCTGACAAACCAGCGTCGCCACCAGCAACAATACCGCACAGACTTCGACCAGCAATAACAGCCATCGTAAACGTGAAGGCGGCGCTAACTGAAAAAAGCTCCGGACAAAACCACTGCAACACAACACTGCCAACGGCAGGCCCCACTCCACCAGATGATTTAACTCTGGCCTTTCCGGCCACAACCATTGAAAACTAAAGCCATTTACCTCGGCCTGAACCGCAGCGATACAGATCAATAAACCACTGAACAAGGCATAACTGTGTTGTTGTGTCACCAGTGCCAGTAAAACTGCCAACAAGCTGGCAAATACCATCAACCCAAGGAAAAAACCATGTAATACATTGCGTTGCTGTAACAAAGCCAGCTGCTGCCGCGTTTCAAGATAATGGAGCGGAAAGACCAAAGCGCCGCTGTTTTCAATCCGGAACAGATATTGGTAAGACTCGCCAGTCCAACCTGGCTGAATTGGAAACATCAACGAGCTGCTATCCAGTGGGCGGTTGGCAAATGGAAACTGATCGCCAGTTTGTATTTGATACACCACTTCGGCATTGGCATTCAGCACATAAAACTGCACATCATCTAAATAAGGCGCCGCCAGTTCCAATGAAAAATTAGCATCGGGCTCAAATTGCAGCTTAAACCACAAACTGCCACGGTCGTAACCAAGCTGATGACCTTTATCCAATAAAGGTTGCCACTGATCAGCAGATTGCGCTAATGCTTGTTGGGGAGTCTGTACGGCTTGATCGTCCAGCATCGCGATACTGACCGTTTTGCGTGGCATGTCTTGCTGATAACTGAGCACCGCCAAGCTATTCAAAGCAATAATCACCGCTGCGATCAACACAGTACTGAGAACTAAACCGACAAATGAGCCTGGTTGGCGATGCCGCGTATGCGGCTGCTGTTTATGGGAGGGCATGTTCAGCGTCTTCGATCATACCTCTGCAACGAGTAAAGATTTTTCCAGACAAATCGACTGCGAACTGTAGCGATATTTGCCATATCCCGCGCATTTCTTGTAACCCTTATGCAGATAAAAATTCACTGCTTTGCTATTGATAATTCGCGTCGCCGCCAAGGTTTTCTGAAATCCCTGTTGCTTGGCATAATTCTCCAGATACA
>JAHJNE010000316.1 GCA_018820995.1 Gammaproteobacteria bacterium
CGATCTAACCAGCCTAAAAACTCCTGATACCAAAGCAAAGAGTTGTTCGGTTTTAACACCCAATGGTTTTCATTCGGGAAATACACCAAACGTGCTTCAACCCCTTTGCCTTTCAGAACACCGTATAGTTCCAGTCCCTGATTGACCGGCACCCGGTAGTCTTGTTCGCCATGGATCACCAACATCGGCGTCTGAAATTTATCAGCCGAATTTGCCGGGTTAATTGCTTGTAAAGCCGCGACATTGTTCCAGGGGGAACCGCCATAAGCATCAGCGCGGTTCAGCGTGATATCGGAAGCAAACTGTGCCATTAGGTTGTAAACGCCCGCATGGCTGATCAACGCTTTATATTTGGTGCTGTGGCCGGCAATCCAGTTCACCAGGTAGCCACCATAACTACCACCTGCTGCAGCAATCCGGCTCTCGTCGATAAAGCCGCGGGAAATCATATAATCAACGGCCGCTTCAGAGTCAAAAAAAGGTTTTGTTGCGTGGTCGCCATGAATCGATGCAGTAAAAGCCTCACCAAAGCTGCTAGAGCCATGGAAATTAGGTTGGATCACGACATAACCTGCAGCGGCAAATACCTGCGGGTTCCAACGATAACCAAAATTATCGCCAGAAAAACCATGCGGCCCACCATGCAGCACATTCAGCAATGGCCAGCGTTTATTACTGTCAAAATTTGACGGATAGGTAATAAACATCTGCACCGGTTTGCCATCTGAACCGGCAAATGACACTTCTTCAGATTTTCCCCAGGTCGTCTGTTGTTGCAGATTGCTATTAAGCTGGCTGATTTGTTTTAAAGTGCGGCTTTTGTTATCCAGTAAGAAGATTTCCGGCATCTGGCTGATGCCATGTTGCACCATGACAAATTGTTGTGGCCCTGCCAGCTGAAATTGTTCGTTGCTGCCCTGACGCAACACTTGTTTGACGGCGCCGCCCTGTGTCGGTACTGAAAACACTGATGTTTTCGCTTTGTCATCGGCAGTGAAGTACAACATGCTACCGTCTTTAGAGAAGTGCCAGTCGTTTGGAGACAAATCAACATTGGCTGCTAACACTGTGGCCGTCTTTTTACTGAGGTCAAAATACGTCAGCTTGACGTTGTCATTGGTAAAGTCGAGCCGTTTTTGTGCGCCGTACACTAAAGCTTTTCCGTCTGGGCTAAAAACAGGATTCTCATCACCAGCTTGATTGGCGGTTGTTATATTGCTGGCATTACCGGTGCCGTCAGTGCTCAGTAGATAAATATCTTGATTGAGGCTGTTATAAGGAGGAGGGCTGCTGTTGGCTGAAACGGCAATCGTTTGGTCATCGGGCGATAAATCAAACTGCGGGTTTCCTTGCAAGCCCATCAGTTTTTGCCAGCCAGGCGTCAGATGACGAATTTCGCCGCTGGCGACATCCAGACTGAAAAAATGCGGAAAGCTGTTTTCATCTAACCAATGATCCCAAAAGCGATAAACCCGGTTTTCAGTGACTTTGGCTGTTACTTTCTGTTTTTTTTCTGCTTCGAGCCGGGTTTTCAGTTTGCTGAAATCGCCGTCAAAATCTTTGGGCACTTGCGCTACAAACAGGATCTTTTTGCCGTCATGGAACCAGCGTGGTGCAGTCACCGCCACCGGTAACTGTGTTAAAACCTTTGGTTCACCACCAAACACATTGATGAGCATCAGTTGATTTTGCTCAGCGCCGCGCTTGGAGATAAATGCGACTTGCCGTCCATCCGGACTCCATGCCGGTTGAGTATCATTGTCGGGATGACTGGTTAACGCGAACATTTTGCCAGTTGCCAATTCTAACATCTGCAAATCAGCGTTGCCTTTGTCAGTTGTCATGTTATAAGTCGTCAGGCTGAAAATTGCTCTTTGACCATCTGGTGATACGGTTAAGCCGGAAGGCCTGGCAACTTGCCAGATTTTCTCTGCAGTGAGTGGAGTAGGTGCTGCGATTACTGTGGCACTGAAAAATGCTAAAAGACTGATTGTGCTGCTGAATTTCATCGTTTATCGTCCTGCAAACTCTGGTGAGGGCCTTAGCATAGGCGATGCAGCAGCCTGCTGGCAACCAAAGTGGCTGGACACGGGTTTAATGGCGGTTATTGTTCGTTCAAATAACGCTGATAGATTTCGGACCCTTTGTTGATCGCCAGCTGATCCCACAATAATTCTGCCAACACTTGCTGCCGCTGATAAAAATCCTGACTAAATACCAGATAGCCAATGTTGCTGGAAAGGGGCGGGTTTAATACTTTCAGGCCGCGTGCGGCGATAAAACTTGCAGTAAATTGTTGACCATTAATATTGCACAATGTGGTTACGGCGTTAATCCTGCCTTTTTTCAGTAAATCTAAGTCCATCGTGCTGGATTGTGTGTAATGCATCTGAAATTTTTGTCCGACCGGACTATTGATGGCGGCGTAGCCCAAAGGGCGACCAATCACGATTTCATTTCCACCGATAATTTTCTCACCATCCCAGCTCCATTCAGCGTCTTGCCGGCTGACGAGACAGGTTTGATGTTGCGCAAAGGCTCTGCTCGGGTCAGGTTGTTGTTGAAGCTGTGGGTATCTTGCATATGATGCCCGGTTGGCATCGTAACTGGCGATGATCGCATCTACTTGACCATTGGCCAAGGCCGCGAGGCAACGTTTCCAAGGTTTTCTGACTAGTTCTAGTTTTAATGCTGGTACTTTCAGCATAAGCGACTGTAAGTGCTCAATGCTGGCA
>JAHJNE010000317.1 GCA_018820995.1 Gammaproteobacteria bacterium
AAATTTTAATCATGGTCTCTAAATTAAAATCGCCGCCATGTGACATTTTTCCCGGGCGTTCGCCTTCGTCTTTGCGGCCATTGATAAACCATTGAATTTGTTTTGGCGGCCAGTGTTTTTCATCGAGGTTCAAGGCTTTCAGTACCCGGCGTACTAAACGGTATTGGTCGTCCGAATCGATGATTTGAAAGGTTTGCGGCAAATTGGCTTCGGCAAAGTGCGCCCGCAGCATGCGGTGTGATAAACCGTGGAAGGTACCCATCCATAGGTTGTTCAAACTGACGCCGACCGTTTGCTCGATCCGGGCGCGCATTTCCTGCGACGCTTTATTGGTGAACGTCACCGCAAGCAAGCTATACGGGGCAACCCGCTCTACTTGCATCAGCCAGGCTAAACGATGCACCAGCACCCGGGTTTTACCCGAACCGGCACCGGCTAAAATCAGCATATGCTGGCTGGGTGCCGCCACGGCATCCCGTTGTTTGTCGTTTAAACCATCGAGTAATAAAGAAACGTCCATTGAGGCAGCCTATGGTTATCCCCTTCATCCTTGAAGTTGCAGCGTTGTTGCCTTTACTCGCTCGCCTAGCTGCAACTTCAATGATTTTGGGTATATGCCCTTCATTCTTGAAACCGTCGTTTCAGGCAAGGGGTATATATATGTACAGTGGTTTTAAGATAAAGGCAGTATATCAGGGGTTGGCGATGGGCTAAACCCGTTTGCGGTTTTTCCTGCAGAAGAGCGGATCAAACAATGGTCAAATGCGGGCTTGTGCCAATGGTGCTTCAAGGGTGTTTTAGGTATGCTGCGCATCACAGGTGGGAGGGAGAAACAAATCATGAAAATGTCATGCCACAAGGCTAATTTGCCTTATTTGCTGGCGTCAGGGTTCCTACTATTCCTGATCTTTCATGCATGGCTGGGGTATTCTCGTTGGAAAATGGCGGGGTTTTATCTGGTCGTTTCGTTATTGACGTTTTTGGTTTATACAGCAGACAAGCACGCCGCGCGCAATCAGCGCTGGCGTACTGCCGAGTCCACTTTACAGTTGCTGGCGTTATTTGGTGGGTGGCCGGGCGCCTTGGTCGCACAACGGCGCTTGCGACATAAAAGCAGTAAAACCGCATTTTTGACGGTATTTTGGTTCGCTGTCCTCGGCAACCTGCTTGGGCTTTACTGGTTATGTTTTAGTGCATCAGCCAGCAATTTTCGTAAGATATTGGGGCTTTCGTGAATTTCATCTCAAGCGATGCAAGGTTGAATAGACAAAGTCATGCCATGCAGCATAACGAACTGCAAAGATAGGAGCTTTATGCGGATCCAAGCTGACGACCTGACCGGATCGGCGATTATTGCACTGTTACAACAGCACTTAAACGATATGCATCTGACGTCGCCACCAGAAAGTGTGCATGCGCTGGATTTAACCGGCTTGCGCGCGGCCGAAGTTAGCTTCTGGACTTTGTGGGTGTCGCAGCAGGCACAGTCATTTAATGAATCACCACTGACAGAATCTTCGGCAACTGAATCTGAGCAACTGGCCGGTTGTGGTGCGCTAAAACAACTGGATGCACAAACGGCTGAAATTAAATCAATGCGCACCGCCGAAGCTTTTCGCCGCCAGGGGGTTGCTGCAAGGATGCTTGAACATCTGATTACAGTGGCCCGCGAGCGTGGTTATCAGCATCTTTATCTGGAAACTGGTTCGATGGCTTATTTTGCGCCCGCTCGCGCTATGTATCAGCGCTTTGGCTTTATCGAGTGCGGTCCTTTTGCCGATTATGTCGAAGATCCAAACAGTGTGTTTATGGTGAAACATCTTGGCTGAGCTGTTGTTGCAGGAAAGTGCAGCGCGCGGACCGACACCGCCGGCAGACACTTTGCTGATGATCCCTGGCACCATGTGCGATCAACGGCTATGGCAACCGATGTTGCAAACCCAGGCGGGTCAGCAGTTACAGCAGCTGTTTACCATAAAAGATGCTGCAATCTGGCAGCAGCTCGATTTCGCTGGAATGATGGAGACCATTGTCGCCCCTAATGCTGCACATTTACTGGGGTTTTCGATGGGCGGTTATTTGGCGTTATCCCATCTGCTCACAAGATATTCGACTGATGTGCAGCAGACATCGGCACCACCAATAAAATCTTTGGTGTTGCTGGCGGCCACGGCAGGTGCCTTGGCGGACGGCGAAGTGCAGCAACGACAGCAAATTTTGCAATGGCTGCAAACCCAGCGCTATCGAGGCATGTCGCAAAAGCGGCTGGCGGAATTTATTCATCCGGATCAGCTGGATAACCCGTTGGTCACAGAGCCAGTGCTGGCAATGGATAAAGCTTTAGGCCACGACGTACTGTGGATGCAATTAAGCCAAACCAGTGCGCGACAGTCGCTGCTGATGCAACTGCAGCAGGTTAGTTGTCCGGTGTTGATAGTTGGCGGTCGCGATGACAAATTGGTTGCAACGGCAACCCTTGAACAGATGGCCGCTTTAATGCCAAATACAGAACTGGTGCTGCTGCCGGATTGCGGGCATATGCTGCCATTGGAACAACCGGTATTGCTGGCAAATGCGCTGCTAGCTTTTTATCAGCGGATTGGTGCGGCAACAATCAAAGCGGGTCGTAATATCGGATGAGCAAGTTAACAGTAGTCGCCATAAGTGGAGCATCTGGCTGTGGTAAATCTGCGGTCATTGAACATTTAGCAACCTTGCTCGATTGCGATTATCTGCGATTTGATGATTATATTGACGCTGACAGTTACCCAAAGCAGATGCGAAGTTGGCTTGACGCTGGAGCAGATCCAGCTGCTATTCAATCGCCAAGATTGGAAGCCGCGTTACTCAAAACCATCGCCGAAGCGAAGCACAGTTCTGAAGCACCAAAGTTTCTACTGTTGGAAGAACCCTTTGGTCGGCAACGGCCGCAACTTTCAGCGTTGATCGATACCGTCGTTTTATTACAGGTGCCGCTGGCACTGTGTTTATCCAGAGTCATTCAGCGGAACCTGGCCCAAGATTCTGCGCAATCGGTGCTGCAAATCAAACATTACCTGCAACGTTATGATGAATATTTACATCAAGCTTATCAAAGCACTGTGGCGCAAGTCGCGGGCAACTGCGATTTAATTGTTTCCGATCTTCAACCCAGTCAGCGCATCGCTGAAGATATTGCGCAATGGCTGCAGCGACAAACTCTGTAATTCATTGAGATAGTTATTTATAAATCAATCAATTCCAGCACGTTACTAATTTCCAAATGCGGTAAGGTTTTAAGCCCTTGGACTGAACCTGGAGTGAGATTGAGCCACGCCGATTGGCAGCCGGCATGTAGCGCACCCAGTACATCAGATTTCACATGATCGCCAATATGCAACAGCTGTGAGGGCGCAATCTGCAGGCGTTGCGCAGCTTTTAAGAATAAATCAGGATAAGGTTTCATCCGGCCATCCGGGCCAGCCCGCAGTGAAAACTGGAATAAATCAGCAATCCCCATCTTGTGGATATCGGCGTTGCCGTTGGTGATCGCCACCAGCGGGTAACGCGCAGCCAACTGCTCCAGCAT
>JAHJNE010000318.1 GCA_018820995.1 Gammaproteobacteria bacterium
CAACAAGCCCTGACTTTTGGTGCAACTATGATAAGATTGGGCACTGCCATTTTCGGCGCGCGGGATACGCAACCACATGAATGAAAACACAGTAGCTTTTATTGGCGCCGGTAATATGGCGCGTTGTTTGATAGCCGCCCTAGTGAAACAGGGTTACCCAGCAACAAATATTATTGCCAGTAACCGTAATACACAAAAGCTAGCCGCACTTGCGAGTGATTTTGGCATCCAAATAACAGACGACAATGTTCATGCGGCGCGCGTTGCTGACGTGATAGTCCTAGCCGTTAAACCTCAATTCATGGCTGAAGTGTGTCAGGCAATCATCGCTGGCGCACCGGAAATTCACGAAAAGTTATTTGTAACTGTCGCAGCTGGTTTGCCAGTAAGTATTTACCGCAAGTGGCTGGGTGATATCCGGATTGTTCGTGCCATGCCTAATACACCTGCACAAATAGGTCTGGGCGTGACAGGGTTATTTCCAAGCCAATGTTCAAATTACGAAAAATCTTTTGTTGATCAGTTATTCAGCGGCTGCGGTCGTAATGTATGGCTGGAGGACGAAGCGCAAATTAATCATATTATTGCTATCAGCGGCAGTGCACCGGCCTATTTCTTTTATTTTATGCAGGCGATGCAACAACAGGCGGAATCACTGGGTTTTAGCAGTGCCGACGCCAGAGCCATGGTGGCACAAACTGCATTAGGCGCCACGACCTTAGCAGCACAATCCGATTTGGCATTTGCTGATCTGCGTGCTCAGGTGACCAGCAAAGGCGGTACGACCCACGAAGCCATTGAAACATTCCGCCAACGCGACCTGGAACAAACAGTGGCTGCTGCGATGCAGGCTGCGATTTCCCGGGCAGAGGCTATGGCCGAATCATTATAAAGCTGGCGGGCAAAAAGCTCGCTGATGTTATCTTTACACTAGGATCTTGAAGTTATGAACGAAGCATTTTACTTTTTGATTGATACCTGTTTTACCATGGTTTTAATGGTGGTAATGCTGCGGTTATGGCTGCAGCTGGCGCGGGCCGATTTCTACAACCCGCTGAGCCAGTTTGTGGTGAAAGCCACCAACCCACTAATTATTCCACTACGCCGGATTATTCCGAGCATTGGCCCGTTAGATACAGCATCGTTGCTATTAGCACTGCTGGTCGCTGCCGCCAAAGTTGTCACCATTCAATTATTACTCGCAGGCCAGGTGAACCTTGGTGCAACGGCCCTTGGCGCGGTCGTCGTTTTTATCAAAGAAGCATTCAGCCTGCTGTTCTGGGTAATTGTGATCCGCGCCATCATGAGTTGGTTTAGCCAGGGGCGTAATCCGATGGAACATTTATTACACCAGCTGACAGAGCCACTACTCAGCCCAATTCGTCGGGTGATCCCACCAATGGGTGGCCTGGATTTATCCGTGCTGGTGCTGTTAGTTGGTTTACAGTTTTTGCAAATTCTGGTGCAAAACGTGGTAGCAGGTTTATTTTGAACCCGATGCAATATCTGGGCGCTGACTTGTTACTGGCTGTTTATGTACAGCCCAAAGCAAGTCGCGACCAGGTCATTGGTTTACATGGCGCAGAAATCAAGCTGGCTATCACCGCACCACCAGTAGATGGCAAAGCCAATGCACATATCCAGAAATTGTTAGCTAAACTGTTTCAAGTCAGTAAAAGCCATGTCACGTTGCATAAAGGCGAATTAAGCCGTCATAAACAAGTACTGATCAAAGCGCCTTTTGTGGTCCCGGCTGAATTTCTTATTTTCGTTGATAAAAAGGAAAATGAATCATGAAACTTATCCATCTTTGGCGCAGACAATGGCTTGGAGCCAAAGTCAGTGTCGCTTTATTGTTTGTTGTCGCAACTTTGTTCGGTTCTGGTCAGGCCATCGCTGAACAGAAAAAACAGTTAGGGCCATGGGATGTCCATTATATCGCCATGCCATCCACGTTAATTGACCCGGCGATTGCCAAGGCTTATCAACTGGAACGCACCAAATTTCAGGGTTTAATCAATATTTCGGTATTGCAAAGATCGGATCAATCTTCGCAGCAAGTCAGTATCGAAGGGGTTGCCAAAAACTTACTTGGGCAACAAAAAGAGCTGACATTCACTGAAGTGGTCGAAGGTAAAGCGGTGTATTACCTCGCACAACTGCCCTATCGCAATGAAGAACTGTTTAATTTTACCTTGCAAATAAAACAAGGTGACATCCAGCAACAACTGCAGTTCTCCCATACTTTTTACGTCGAATAATCATCCGGAGCCAGCACTGCTGGCTCCACTCTTTGAGTCTCTTTAAATGCCATCATTTATGCCAAATACTGCTCATCCTCAAAAAATTGTGCTCGCGACAGGTAATCCGGGAAAAGTTGCCGAACTTGCCGCCATGCTGGCGCCCTGGGGTTGTGAAATCCTGCCGCAAACCAGTCTCGGCGTCTGTGATGCTGATGAAACCGGCCTGACATTTATTGAAAACGCTATCTTAAAAGCCCGTCATGCCGCTTCAATCACTGGTTTACCAGCCATTGCAGATGATTCAGGGTTGGCCGTTGATGCCTTGGGTGGTGCACCGGGTATTTATTCCGCTCGATTTGCCGGCGCCAATGCCTCTGATGCGAACAACGTGCAGTTGTTATTGGAAAAAATGGCTGAAGTGCCTGCGGGCAATCGTCAGGCACAGTTTCATTGTGTCCTGGTTTATCTGCGCCATGCAGCCGATCCAACACCGCTTGTCAGCCACGGTATCTGGTCTGGTGAAATCGCTTTTGCGGCCAAAGGACAACATGGCTTTGGCTACGACCCAATATTCTGGTTACCAGAACTTGGCCTGATGTCTGCTGAACTTGAGAAGGCGGAAAAATCCAGAATAAGTCATCGCGGCAAAGCCTTGGCGCTTTTACAACAACAATGGCAACACAAGGGTTAAATGATGACGCAAGTAAGCCTGCTGCAGCTTCCGCAGTTGTCGCTGTATATTCATATTCCATGGTGCATTCAAAAATGTCCGTATTGCGATTTTAACTCGCATGCGGTGAAACAAGGGATCCCTGAGCAAGAATACATCGCCCATTTGCTGGCCGACCTCGATGCAGATTTACAGTATGTGCAAGGCAGAAAACTGAGCAGCATCTTTATAGGCGGTGGCACGCCAAGTGTCTTTAGCGCAGAAGGCATCTCCAGCATCTTAGCCGGAGTGCAAAGCCGGATTGCTTTTACCGACGATATTGAAATCACCATGGAAGCAAACCCTGGCACGGTCGAAGCTGAACGTTTTGCCGG
>JAHJNE010000319.1 GCA_018820995.1 Gammaproteobacteria bacterium
GCCTGTCTTGGACACATCTATCCATTATTCTTTGGTTTTCAGGGCGGTAAAGCTGTCGCTACGGCATTGGGTACCATGATGCCGATTGGACTTGATTTGGCCGGTCTTTTAATTGCAACCTGGATTATTCTGGTCGGGGCGACGGGTTATTCATCATTTGCAGCGGTGGTCACTGTCAGTCTTGCGCCTATATTTACTTGGTTTATCAAACCCTTGTACACCATCCCTGTGTCTATGTTGAGCATTTTGATTGTATTTAGGCATCGGCAGAATATTCTGCGGCTGTGGCAGGGGAACGAGTCAAAAGTGTGGAATAAAACAAAAAAGCCTGAGTAGTCAAGGTGAACAATAACGACGTGCCCTCGGCAAAAAAAGACCGGCAATACTTTAAAAGAGTCTTGCCGGTTTTTCTATATCAAAGACCATCTTTACGGCAACACAAATCCGACGGCTTCATTAACCTTCGCTAACGTCACTGCGGCACGGCGTCGTGCTTCCGCCGCACCAGCACGCATCACCTGGTCCAGCGTGGTCTGATCCTGACGCAATTCGCTAAATTTTTTCTGTACAGGCTCCAGCAAAGAGACGACAGCATCTGCGACATCGGTTTTCAAGTGACCGTACATTTTGCCTTCATATTCAGCGACTAACGCATCAATAGATTTGCCTGTCACGCCAGATAAGATACTCAACAGGTTAGCAACACCAGGCTTTTCCTCTAAATCAAAATACACCCGTGGTGGATCTTGTGAGTCGGTCATCGCCTTTTTAAACTTTTTACTGATCATTTTTGGGTCTTCGAGCAAACCAACAAAATTCCATGGATTTTCATCTGACTTGGACATCTTCTTCGTCGGCTCTTGCAAACTCATCACCCGTGCTGCGACTGGTGCAATAAACGGCTCTGGTATGGTAAATATTTCACCATGCGTACTATTAAAACGTGCCGCAATGTCACGGGCAAGTTCCAAATGTTGTTTTTGATCATGCCCGACCGGCACCTGATTCGCCTGATACAACAAAATATCAGCGGCCATTAAGACCGGATAGGTGAACAAACCGGCATTAATATTGTTGGTATGACGTTCGGATTTATCTTTAAATTGGGTCATCCGGCTCAATTCGCCGAATTGGGTGTAACAGTTCAATACCCATGCCAACTGACTGTGCTCTGGCACATGCGATTGCAAAAAGATCGCTGAACGAGCCGGATCAATACCACATGCCAAATACAATGCCAGCGAATCTAGTGAGGCATTTCTAAGCGCTGCCGGATCTTGCCGTACGGTAATCGCATGTAAATCGACGATGCAGTACAAACAATCATAAGCATCCTGCATTTGGTCCCATTGCCGCAAAGCACCAAGATAATTGCCAATGGTCAACTGACCTGAAGGCTGCGCGCCACTTAATACGATTGGCTTAGCCACCTTGTTACTTGTTGTCATGAGAGATCCTGATTATGGTGAAATCTGTGGGCAATAACAGGCCAGCTGCATCATAGCTCCGGCATGCCACTGATAAAATAAGCGTCGATTATACCTTGCGACTGTCAAAATTGGCAGCCGCTATCGGCCTGTTAGTGTTCAAGGCTTGATTCGACATTCAGCGCTGAACCTTGGCTAGCTCAGCACGCATTGCCTGAATTACTTCGGCATAATCTGGTTGACTGAAAATGGCCGAACCAGCCACAAACATATCAGCGCCAGCACTTGCGATCTCGGCAATATTGTCAACTTTAACGCCACCGTCTACTTCAAGCCGGATGGCTCTGCCACTACGGTCAATGATTTGCCGTGCTTGCGCCAGTTTATCCAGTGTCGCAGGAATAAAACTCTGGCCACCAAAGCCAGGGTTTACCGACATCAGCAACACCACATCCACTTTGTCCAGCACGTAATCCAGATAGCTTAATGGTGTCGCTGGATTAAACACCAGTCCGGCCTGACAGCCATTCTCATGGATGAGTTGCAAACTGCGGTCTACATGACGGCTCGCTTCCGGATGAAAAGTAATGATACTGGCGCCCGCTTTGGCAAACTGCG
Organism: Gammaproteobacteria bacterium; assembly: GCA_018820995.1. Taxonomy (GTDB): domain Bacteria; phylum Pseudomonadota; class Gammaproteobacteria; order Enterobacterales; family Alteromonadaceae; genus Pararheinheimera. Next base: position 2,046 of record JAHJNE010000319.1, read on the forward strand.
GGATTAATGCATCAACCGGCTCTACCATTAAATGCACATCAATGGGCGCGGTGATGCCATAGCTGCGCAGTGCGCTGCATAACATCGGCCCGAATGTCAGATTGGGAACATAGTGATTGTCCATAACATCAAAATGCACAACATCAGCACCAGCTTTTAGCACTTGAGCGACATCATCACCCAGCCGAGCCAAATCGGCTGACAATATTGAAGGTGCTATCCAAAAAGGTTGCATCGACCTTATCTCCATCAATGGTGCAAAACGCACAATGTAACTGATTTCACTCAGTTTCGCAGCCTTTGCCCTTCGCTTTCCTGCCCATTAAACAAGCAATAACGCACCAATTTCGCGCAGCGCTAAACTATTTAAAACAACAAATAATACTATCTAATTGAATTAGAACTACATTTAGCACTGGCACAAAAATGGAATAGTGTTTAGCGATACTTTCAGAGAAGGGCAAATAAAATGAAAACAACAGCAGGATGTGCAACAAGAAACTACTCAAAGCAAGTCTATGCAGCTTTAGTGATGAGCTTGGGATTTGCTGCAACGGCAGTGCAAGCTGAAACTGCATTAAGCGGCAGTTTAACACTGACTTCGGACTACTTATTCCGTGGTATTTCGCAGACGGATGAAGGTATGGCGCTACAAGGTGGCTTAACCTTAGCGGATGATTCTGGCTTTTACCTGTCGACCTGGGGTTCAAATATTACCTTTGGCCAAGGTTCGATGGAACTGGATATTCTGGCAGGTTGGAGCGGCAAATTAAGTGAAGACTGGACCACTGACGTCGGGATCATGCAGTACCGTTACCCAAATGGCGACAACGAGACTGACCAGTTTAACTTTGTCGAACTTTACAGCAAATTCATTTATCAGGACCTGACCTTAGGCCTCGCTTATTCCAGTGACTATTTTGGCACCGATGTTGATAAATACTTTTATTACTCAGCAGATTATAATTACTCATTGGTCGAAAATCTGAGTTTGCAGTTTCATTTAGGTTACAACCAGTTTGACAATAATACCGAATACGCGACGTTTTTAGCCGCCGGGCCGGTTTCCGGCAAAGGTTACATGGACTGGAGTATTGGTGCGACAACCGACTGGATGGGTACTAGCTTGTCTCTGAAATATGCCGACACGGATATCGACAGCTCTGCAGAATGTAATTTGTGTGACGGTCGGGTGGTCTTTAGTTTAACTAAAGCATTTTAAGGACCTAGATTGGCCGTGGATATTTGTGTATCAACCGCAAAGTAATAACCACAGATGATGCAATCCAGATGCAGCCCTTGTTCTGAACACAGGGCTGCTGTATTATCGAGCAGTCAATTGATGGATCTGAGACTGTAATGAAAACCTTGATGCTCGTAAAATCATCAGCTTTAGTTCTTGCTTTGTCAGCAGGTTTTTATCTGATGCCGCAAGATCAAAGCAAAACAGCAGCGAGCTGTGTGAATACCGTTGTGATGAATCCAAATGGTATTGAAAGTTTTGCTGTACATTGTGCAATCGCGCCACAAACCAGTTGGATGTCTTGGTTTAGTGGTCAAAGCAGTTCCGCCCAGTTCCATTTTATTGATTTACTTGAGTTACTCAGCCGGCTTCATGCAACACCTCAGCATGAGTAATAAGCCCAGCTTAAAACAAATTTTCAAAGCTGTGGCCGGTGCTTTTATCGGAGTACAGTCAGAACAGCAACGTCAGCAAGACTTCAATTCTCAAAGCCCTCTTCCTTACATCATTGTTGGTATTCTGATGACGATCGTGTTTGTTGCAGGATTAATCACACTGGTGTCAGTGGTGCTGTCTTAATCAAACACCGGACCGAGTTGCACTTATCAACGGTATTTATCCTAGCCAATTTTGAACATCTCACACTATCTACTCAGCTGAAGTTTTTGCACTTCGATACAAAGCAAATAACTCAGCGACCTTACCTCTGGTACTTCCTTTTTGACTAATTGAACGACCGACCTGGATCGAATGCAATTCAGCACCCTGATAAATCTTCCGGGTCCAACTTGTATCATGATTGCTGATCAATACGTCATGACCACGCAGCATCGCTTGTTCAGATAGACTGGCTAAATCTGCCTGATCATCAAGATTGAAGCTATTCTTGGCGTAAGAGGTAAAACTTGCAGTTTTAGATAAAGGTACATAAGGCGGGTCACAATAAACCGCGGCCCCCTTCGGTAATTGAGCGAATAACTGCTGATAATCCAGACAAACAAAAGTGGCCCGTGTCGCTTTTTCAGCAAATGCCAATAATTCAGCTTCCGGAAAATATGGTTTTTTGTACGAGCCAAAAGGCACATTAAACATTCCGGATTGGTTATAACGACAAAGACCATTATAACAATGCCGGTTGAGATACAAAAACTGCAACGAGCGCAGATAAGGATCCTGAGTTTGATTAAACTGTTGACGGATTTCTATATAATTGGCTTTCTCATTATGACTTTCGGTGAAAAACAATCGGGCATCGGCAATCAGCTGCGCCGGTTTGCTCTGCAGAAACTTATATAAATGAATCAAGTCAGCATTGATATCATTCAATACATAATGTGAATAGTTGGTATTTAAGAAGACGGAGCCTGCGCCAACAAAGGGCTCAACCAGTACATCTGCTGCCGGTAAATGACCTGATATCGCTTCAACCAGGTTAAATTTACCGCCTGCCCATTTTAAAAATGCCCTTTGCTTTTTTGCCGTAGCTATTTTTTTGCTCAACCTGACGCCACCTGACTATTGAATGCTGATTTCACTGTGGATATCGGCTAACGGTTTTACAAAAGCCTGCTGCAATGCGGGCGGTAACTGACTTATTTGAGCTTTTGCTTCAGTACTATCGGCAAATGGCGCTAAGACGACTATCAGCTGACGCTGTCCATTTTTGAGCCGTTGGTAGGTGTAGGTTTCTAAAGCAGGATAATGGATCGCAAAATCCTTTAATGCGCGGTCGTTTGACAATACAACCAGTTGCAATGCAACAGCTTTATCCGACATTGCCAACAAATCTGATTCGGAATACGGATAGCGACTGCCATTACTACCAACTACAGATAGCTCTGCTTGTGCTTCAGCGGCAAGATCTTCATCCACCAGTACCTGAGGTTGCGTATTTTTCTGTTCCTCAGCCATCTGCTCAGCCACCGAAACTTCACGTTCAACAACAATTGGTTGAGTAGCTGAATTTGCAATTTCGACCGCAGTTGGTAATGAGGATTGGGATAAATCAGGGACTTTATGCTGGGTATCAGCTTGTTGATCGGTTGCTGCAGGCTTATCTACTACCTCGGATTCAGCCGCAGGCTCAGCCTGAACTGTATTTTCCGATGTTGTTACCACGTCTGCCGGTTGTTCTGTCATCGAAGGCGCTGACGTCTCTACCTGAGCCTTGGAGCCCGAGCTATCTGTAAGGTTGTCTGAACTTTCGACATTTTCTTGTGTTGAAAAGTCGACCGGTTTTGCCAGGCCACTGGCTGAGGACGATGCGGTTTTACTCGCAACTTGTTCTAGTTGACCGACAAGTTGCTCAACCACCGCTTTATTTGCGGGCGCAGGCTGTGTAGGCAGAATCGTCGGAACTTCCTGTTCTTCCGGCAGATAAGTCAATTCGCCTAATCCTGCTGGCCGTTGTTGTTGTTCAGTCCACAGCCAAAAGACCACGACAGCCGCTATCACCAGCATCCCAACAGCAAACACTGTTAGTGGATAGGCTAATGACGCTGGCTTCAAATCGATTGGCGCTGACTGCAATTGACGTTTTAAGCTAGGGTCCAACAACACATGGATATTTCCGTGCGCATTGTCTAGCCGGTCTGCGACACTTAAAGTACTCAAGTCATTGTCTTTGAGCAACATTTCAGCATCTGCCATCGTTAACGCAGGCAATGGTAAATTCAGTTCTGCATGAATATCCGAATGCTCAGTTGCAGCAATCACCAGACAAGGAAGTTCTGCCAATTCCGCCCATAATTCAACAGGCAGTTGCTCTGCTTGATCAATCACAAGTGCCAATGGTTCCGTCAACTGCCGCTCGCCGACTAATTGCAATAAGGTACGATTGGCATCTTTACAACCACCAAACCAATGCTCGAGAATATGCTGGCGAACACTGGTGATGCTTAAGTCTGGTTCTGCTTTGATCAATGCAAGGTTAAATTCGTTCGACAACAGGTCTGCGATCGCTAACGTCAGTGTCGTTTTGCCAGAACCCGCATCGCCGACCATATGAATCAACTGAAGAGGGTTAAATTCCAGCTGAAATACCAAACGTTCCAGCCAGCTACGCTGAGACGGCAATAAACCCTGAATTTTTGTTAGTTTTTGTTGTAAGTTCGACATGATTATCCGGCAAAAACCCGCTGTAGTTCTGATTCAGTGACATCATCTACGATAATGGCGGCACCAAGCGTTTGAGGCAAGATAAACCGCATGCGACCATCTTTGACTTTTTTGTCGGTTTTCATAAAGGGCATAAAGTCGTTGATATGCATCCCAACGGGAGGTTGGACTGGCAAATTAAAAGCTACTAACAACTGACGCACTCTAAAAACTGTGGCAGCGCCTACCCAACCACGCGCTAGCGCCAGTTCAAACGCCATCATCATACCAACTGCGACCGCTTCGCCATGTAACCAGGTGCCATAACCAAGCCAGGCTTCTATCGCATGACCAAAGGTATGGCCTAAATTTAATAGCGCACGCTCACCTTGCTCGGTTTCGTCACGGCTTACAATATCGGCTTTCATCTGGCAACAGTGTTTGATCATCTGACTCAGTTGCGGTTCCTGCAAGGTTGCCAGAGCACTTTGATGCTGCTCAAGCCATTGGAAAAAATTGGCATCCCCTAACAAACCGTATTTGATCACTTCTGCCATACCTGCGGAAAACTCGCGCGGTGGCAACGAATGCAGCACAGAAGTATCAATCAACACGGCGATTGGTTGATTAAATGCACCAATCATATTTTTGCCAAGTGGATGGTTGATTGCTGTTTTACCGCCGACCGAGGAATCGACCTGCGACAATAAGGTCGTCGGTACCTGCACAAACGCGACGCCACGCTGATAACAAGCAGCGACAAAACCGGTTAAATCACCAATCACGCCACCACCTAGCGCAATCAACAGCGCATCACGCGAGATGCTCTGCTCCAATAGAAATGTATTGGCCTGTTCGAATGATTGGAGGTTTTTATAGGCTTCGCCGTCCGGTAACAACAACTCAAACTGCTGTTGATGGCCGAACAATAACCGCAACTGTGGTAAATAAAGCGCGGCAACGACTGGGTTAGAAAGGATAACTACTTTTTTATATTGCCAAAGTGGCTGGAGTTCCGGCACTTGCCCTGCGCCTGACAATAAACCAGGCGCAATGACAATTGGGTAACTGCGCTGGCCAAGTTGAACGGCAACTTTTTCCATCGACAGTCCCCTTTAGCTGGAAAAATTAAAAACCCAGTTGCTCAACAATTTGATTTGCAACCGAACGGGCACTTTGCTCGTCAGTTCTGATGGTGAAATCTGCGATTTCCTCATACAGCGGGTTACGCTCTGCTGCCAGCCGTTCCAAAACGTGCTGCGGAGCTTCTTCGGTTTGTAATAACGGACGTCTTTTGTCACGTTGCGTACGGGCGACCTGTTTCTCAATTGGAGTTTCCAGATAGACCACGATACCGCGAGCTGACAAACGATTGCGGGTTTCTTTGCTAATGACTGAACCACCACCTGTGGCAAGTACAATACCCTGGAGTTCAGTTAAATCTTCAATGACGTTTTCTTCACGTACCCGAAAGCCTTCTTCGCCTTCCAGATCAAAGACCCAAGCAATATCAGCACCAGTACGGCGCTCAATTTCCTGATCTGAATCGTAGAAGTCGAGATGCAGCATTTCTGCTAAATGACGGCCAATGGTACTTTTTCCTGCGCCCATAGGGCCAACAAGGAAGATATTGCGTTTCTCTGCCATATGTCGTAATGCTAATCAGCTAACTAAATGAGGGTTAATGTCAGGACCTAAAAGCTCCCACGAAAATTTGAAGCGCTGAATTATGTCAGTTTTGCCGACAGCTTAGCAAGCTAAATTTATTGGGGCCCAGTTGGACCCCAATCACTTTATGCGGAACAGCTATTTATCTTCAGTCAAAATTTTCGGCGTGACGAATATCAATAATTCTTTCTTCTCGGTCTTATCCAACGAACGACGGAACAACGCGCCAACGTAAGGAATATCGCCGAAAAACGGTACTTTTTGCACGGTATTAATGGTTTGTTGCTGATAAATGCCACCTAAAACAATGGTTTCGCCATTATCTACCAATACTTGCGTCTGAATACGCTGGGTATCGATCGCAACTGCGTTACCCGTCGCCGTTGGCACAATTTTCCCTTCAGTATCCTGAGTAACAATTAAATCCAGAATAATTTTGTTGTCTGGGGTAACTTGTGGAGTAACTTCCAAACTCAATACTGCTTTCTTGAATTCCACCGTGGTCGCGCCACTAGAGGCTGACTGCACATATGGAATTTCCACACCTTGTTCAATCCGTGCTTGTTTCTGATTGGCGGTTGAAATTCTTGGTGAAGCAACAATTTCTGCCTTATTTTCTTCTTCCAGCGCCGATAGCTCTAAATCAATCAAGGTACCATCACCTAATTTGGCGATATGAAAGCCTATCCGGCCAGCAGAAGCACTGTTCAGCGGTAAATTAACGTTATAGCGATCGCCACTGTCTAAGCTTGGGATTTGACCATTTGCCAATGCGTTGGCGGCTTCCAGCGACCCACCGACACCTTTGGTATTTTGCTGATCGTTAAAACCCCAACGAACCCCCAATTCATCAGCCACACTGTCTTTGACAGTCACCATCCGGGATTCAATCAGCACTTGCTTCACCGGCACATCTAAGCGCTCAACTAAACGACGCACGTTCTCAATGGCTTTGGCGGTATCTTTTAACAAGATAGTGTTGGTGCGATCATCTACCGATGCCACACCACGCGCAGTCAGCAATGATGCATCTTTGTTGCTAAGTAACTTGGCAATATCTGATGCTTTGGCATAGTTAATAGCGATAAATTCGGAATAGAGTGCTTCAAGCTCTTCTACTTTATTCCGTGCTTGTAACTCTTTCGCTTCGCGCTCTGCCAGTTCGTCAGTGGGTGCAATCATCAGAATGTTGCCATCCATCCGTTTATCCAGGCCACGGACTTTTAACACGATATCCAGAGCTTGATCCCAAGGGGTACCATCCAAACGAAGTGTGATATTGCCAGTCACAGAATCACTGGTTACCAGGTTAAAACCGTTGTAATCGGCGATGATCTGTAACACGGTACGGACCGGAATATCCTGGAAGTTTAAGGAGATAGCGCGGCCTTTATATTCTTTCCCACCGGCCATAAAGCCAACAGCAGAAGCATCTTTTTCGACCGACAAGCTGAAAATATTGTCAATTTGCTGATAGTTAAATTTAAACGCTGAAGTTGGTTCAATCACCATTCGGGTTAAAGCACCTTCTTTAAAGGTTTCAATGCCTTTAACGACAGTACCAAAATCCATCACGTCTAATTGATACAGTAATTCATCCAAAATATCGGTGTTATGAAATTCAACAATGATTTTGCCCAGTTTTTCAGAGACATCAACGGCAGCCGTATTTTCCTTTAAGAAAACCAATACCCGTGCTTCGCCTTTCTCACCACGGCGAAAATCAATGGCATTTACTTTATTGATATAAGTCGGTGCGACATCTGCAACCTGGCCTGGTGTTGCTTCTGTTGGGTTATCAGAAATTTGCAGGTAAAACACATTGCCTTTCACCCGGGTACGATACAGTTTCAGATGGTCCAAATAGACCGAGGTTTTGAAACCCTCGTTGAAAAACTCAGACTTTGCCCGCTGAACACCCGCTTTATCAATATCTACATCAGCCAATTTCTCTTCATAGTCGGCTTCAGCAAAGGTCAATTCGATCCGTGATGGTTCGTTCAGTACCTGAACGGTTGGCTCTTCCTGCAAATCTTCGTCGAATACAAATTCAAGTTCTGTTTCGCCGGTACTCTGAGGGTTATACCGAATATCGTAAAGCAACGGTACAGCCATCGCGGGGGCGGCAGATAGCATTAGGATCCCGAGCAGCAGTCGACCGCTAGCCGGTAATTTTTTGATTGTTTTAGTTGTATTTTCCATGCTTCTCTCGCATACCTTATTTGCTGGCTACAGCTGCTGGTTCAGCCATTGGCAGTACTGTGGTTCGTTCTTTCCAACAACCTGCACCATCAGGAATGAGTTCCAGTAATTCCACTTGAGTCGGATCTACACTAATTACCCGGCCATGAAACAAGCCAATGTAATTGTTTTTACTAATCCGGTGTAAAGTCTTGTCTGACGCTTCGATCAACGCCCAAATATCGTTTTCATCACCTAAAGTACCGCGCATTTTCAAGTTGTCCAGCGCATACTTCTCGAGTGGCTCTTTTCTTCGGGCCGGATCAGGACTCAGACAATCCTGAATTTGCGCGTATTTTTCCTGCACAGCTTCGGGTCTTGGCGTACTGAAAGGACTACGCGATTGCGCCGATTTGTAACTGATATGCACAAACTCTTTGATTTGGGGCAGCGGCGGTATTTTCGCCGGCGTGCTGGTTTTTACCGTATTCATAAACTGTTGAATGTCATCCAAATCGTCGTAGCATCCTTGGAGCATCAATAAACTGAGACAAACTACCGGTAGAGTACGCTTCATTATTGCGCCTCCTTATAGCGGTAGGTCTTAGCAATAACATTAAATACTAATCGGTCATCTTTATCAGTGGTCACCGAGAAATCGTGTAGCGATACAATTCGCGGTAATTTAGCGACTTCGCTGACAAAGTTTCCGAATTGATGGTAGTCGCCGACCACATCAATTTTAATTGGCAATTCAGTATAAAAGTCTTTTTCTATTTCCGGTAACCAATTGATTTTTACAAAGGTTAGTCCAGTAGAGGTACCGGCATAAGTGATATCGTCAAGCAAACCTGGCGTTTCATGGGTGGCAGGCAACTGTTTTAACAAATAGGAAAAGGTTTGCTCCATCTCTATCATCTGTGCTTTGTACAACTCAAGATTCACGGCAGAAGCATATTTGATCCGGTAGATCTGACGTAATTCCTGTTCCTTCGCTTCAGAACTTTCTAATTGCGCAATTTGATCATCGACTAATAAATAGAACGTCAAAACACCAATCAGTAATACCAGAATCGCCACCACCATTGCTTTTGCAGCGGCTGGCCATGCCCCCATATCGGACATATCAAGATTGTTTAATTCATCTAAATTAAAGTTCATGCTCATTTGGCAGCTCCAGGTACGGGCTTGGCACTCGTTGTGCCGGCTTTTGCGCCTTGGACCGCTTCAAAACCCTGCACCGTCAAATGGATTTTGAAATCGCTCAGCAATTGGGTCTGATCTTTACCTGCTTCGATGAACTCGAGCAGTGGATTTTTGAGCAATTCAGAACTTTCAACCGAACGAATCATATTAGAAAGACGGTTATTCGATTCACTTTTACCAACCAGTAACAAGGAGGGTCCCTGTTTTTGTAAGTTTGATAAATAAACACCTGCAGGCACAACCGCTGCAATCTCATCCATGATTTGGGTACCAAGGTTTCGGCTGCTTTGGAGCTGACTGATCAGTTCCATCCGTTTTTGCAGGTTTTTCTTCTTTTCATCCAATTCGCGAATTTCTACGATACGTTGCTCCAAAATAGTAATTTCACCTTGTAAATAGGTGTTACGACTATCCTGCCCTTCGATTTTTGCACTGTAGACTGCACTCAAACCAAAAATAGCACCAAAACTTAAGATCCCAGCCACACTCAAGATTGTCATAAACTGGGTTTGCTGTTGTTTCCGTTGCGCTTCACGCCACGGCAATAAATTTATATATGCCATGTTGAGAAACTCCGTAACGCGAGACCGCTTGCAACCATCAACTGCGGCGCAACTTGATCAAGTAATTCACGGTCGACGGAGGCGGCAGTTTCCATATGTAAGAATGGATTCGCCACCACGGTGTGAATACCTAACTCGTCAGTCAGCAGTTTATCGACACCATCAATTAAGCTAGTGCCGCCTGAAATCAGCAGATAATCAATATTGTCGCGACCAGAAGTGGTCAAATACATCTGAATGCCACGTCGAACTTGTTGTAACAACATGGTTTGGAAAGGGGCTAAAACCTCAAAAGTATAATTGGGCGGCAAATCATTAGCGACTTTTGCATGCTCTGCCTCTTCGTAAGTTTTTGCATAATAAGAAACAATGCTACGGGTATATTGCTCACCGCCAAACACTTGATCCCGGGTATACAGTGTTTTGCCATCTTCCAGAATACTCAGTAATGTCATAGTGGCTCCAATATCAACCACTGCAACTAATTTCGACTTTGCATCTGAAGGCAATTGTTTGGCACAAAGTTCTGCAGCACGACTGAGCGCATAACTTTCAACATCTATGACTCGCGCTGCAAATCCGCCCTGATCCAATGCACTGACTCTGGTCTGAACACTTTCAGTACGCGCAGCACTGAGCAGGACATTCACTTTGGATGGGTCATTGCTATTGAGATCTTGTTTTTCAAAATCCAAGCTGACTTCACTTAGCGGATAAGGAATTAAACTGTCGGCCTCGACTTCAATCTGACTGGCAAGCTCTGCGTCAGATAATGTCGCATCCATGAAAATGACTTTACTAATTACGGTCGAACCAGAAACTGCGGCGGCAGCAAATTTAACCGTTTTGGGGATTTTTTTGCGAATTTTACCAATGACATTGCCAACGGCTTCAATGTCCTGAATTTCACGCTCGTTCATCGAGCCCTTAATCATGGGTTCTATTGCAAAGGCTTCTACTTTATAATGCCCGCCATGCTGACTGAGCAACACAGCCTTTACAGTGTGAGCACCGATATCGACCCCTAAAATTAAAGGGTTTTTTGAATGAAACAGGCGATTTATCATAGCTTCCTGCGGCCGTATCAAATTTATGATTATTATGGTTTTGATTTTTAGCTTTGTCGTTTTTAATACGTAACTAACGAGCTTTAACGACTGCTAATAAATTTATACTAGCAGCCTATTTTAGTAAATGGGAGTAAAAATTGGGGCGATTCAGTGTCTTGGCTTAAAAAACTAGTAATTATTACCCTGAGTTGCTTTATTGCGGGTCTAACTGTGATATTCGGCAGCTATTTGTATCTAAAAGATGACCTGCCCAGCGTAGAAACGCTGAAGGATGTCAGACTGCAAACGCCAATGCGGGTTTTCAGTCAGGATGGCGAACTCATTTCACAATTTGGCGAGAAGCGCCGTATCCCACTAAAGATCAATGAAATACCGCCATTATTGATCAAAGCGGTACTTGCAACCGAGGATTCGCGGTTCTACGAACATCCGGGCATTGACCTGATCGGGGTGTTCCGCGCAGCCACAGTCGTTGCAACCACCGGCGATTACAGTCAAGGTGCCAGCACCATCACCCAGCAACTCGCCCGTTTATTTTTCCTAAGCCGCGAAAAGAAAATCATCCGCAAAGTTAAAGAAGTTTTCTTGGCTTTTCATATCGAAGAGCTTTTGACTAAAGATGAAATTCTCGAGCTGTACCTGAATCGGATTGAACTTGGACAACGAGCCTTTGGTGTCGGCGCCGCCGCTCAGGTGTATTTTGGCAAAAATATTCAAGATTTAACCCTATCAGAAATCGCGATTATCGCGGGTCTGCCTCAAGCACCTTCGGTGCTAAATCCGGTGCGTTCTCCAAGCCGAGCCAGAGCACGACGTAATATAGTGTTGGGTCGAATGCTGACGGTCGGTTCCATTACGCAACAACAATATGATGAAGCTATTCAAGCCCCAATCGTTTCAAAACTACATGGTGCGCAAATTACTGCATCTGCCCCCTATCTGGCAGAAATGGTACGCAAAGAAATAGTTGATACTTACGGTGAAGAAGAAGCGTACTCCAAAGGTTTCCAAGTCTTCACGACGGTAAATTCAGCGCAGCAAGCGACTGCAGTACAAGCTTTACAACAAAATCTGCACAATTATGACGAGCGTCATGGCTTCCGTGGTCCAGTCGCAGTGGTGTGGCCTGCGACCCGGCAAGAAAATGCAGACGGTTCTGTCAGCTTTGTGGAAGACAAACGGCTATCAGATGAAGCAATACTGGCTTATCTCGATGGGCAAGATGCGATAGAAAAGTTGCAACCGGCGGTCGTCACTCAGGTGGATGACCGCAGTGCGCAGGTGATGATTTCAGGTGGCCGTAAAGTTGAGTTAAATTGGGACGCATTAAAATGGGCGCGTGCTTATATCAGTAATGAACGACAAGCGAATCCGCCAAAGTCAGCCACCCAAATTCTGGCACCTGGCATGCAGATTTATGTCCGAGAGCTGCAAGGCGAGTGGCGGCTAAGTCAGTTGCCAAAAGCCAGCAGTGCGTTGGTTGCATTAGATCCACATGATGGCGCAGTGCGCGCACTTGTGGGTGGTTATAGCTTTGGTCTGACCCAATTTAATCGGGTGACTCAGGCGAACCGCCAGGTCGGGTCGAATATTAAGCCTTTTATCTATTCTGCTGCTTTAGAGCACGGCTACACGCTGGCATCGATACTGAATGACGCACCGATCCATGAATGGGACGCTGGATCAGGCACGGCCTGGCGCCCAAAAAACTCGCCGGATGTCTATGATGGTCCTATCCGTTTACGTGAAGCGTTAGCAAAATCAAAAAACGCGGTGTCGGTCAGGTTGATCAGCGGTGTTGGCATCGACAACACCATCAATCACTTAGCAAAATTTGGTTTCCATAAAAACGACTTACCCCGCAATCAAACGCTGGCGTTAGGATCTGCTTCATTAACACCACTGGAGCTGGTCACTGGATACGCGGTACTGGCTAATGGCGGGTATCTGGTTAAGCCTTACGTGATTACCAAAATACTCGACGATCAGAATAATGTCATTTTTGAACATCAATCGCTCAAAGTTTGTCAGGAATGTCAGTCGACGCCAACTATAGCTGCAACTAACAATGAACTGCAGCCTAATGCAGACACGACGGTTGAAACTGGTTTAACAGTAGCTACAGGCGCTGAAACACCTGTAACAACCACCGCCGCTGAAACTTATGCCCCAAGAGTGATTTCAGCTCAAAATGCGTTTTTAATTGCCGAAGCCATGAAAAGTGCAATTTGGGGTGGTGATGGCTGGAATGGTACCGCCAAAAATCTTAAAGCATTAAAACGGCGGGATTTGTCCGGTAAAACCGGCACCACCAATGATGTGAAAGATAGCTGGTTTTCTGGCTTCACTCCGGATTTGGTGATTACCAGCTGGGTTGGCTTTGATGATGCAGAGAGCGTCTTAGGTCGAACTGCCTGGAATAATAATCTTGGTGTAGAGCAAGTGTCAGGCGGTGAATCTGGTGCCCGCACTGCCCTGCCGCCATGGCAGGCCTATGCAGAAGTTGCGCTTGCTGATTTGCCAGAAAAATTTCCGCCAGCACCGGTTGGTGTGGTTTCTGTGCGGATAGATAACAAAACAGGTTTGTTGACACAAGCGACAGATAACAGCAGTAGTTTTGAGTATTTCCAGCAAGGCACAGAGCCCACTCAATACGCGAACCCAACCAACCCGGACTTGCCGCAAAATCAGCAAAAGCCTGAAGAAATCGATATTTTCCGATAACTTTGTGGTGAAGCTTTTTGAGGGGGAGTCAGAATATTTTCTGGCTCCCCTTTTCAATTTACAAGGTTTTAAACCATTGCTCTGCGCTACTTAAAGCGCTAGCGACTTGCTCAGTCGATGTGCCACCTAAGGCCGCTCTTTTGGCTAAACCGGCTTCAATGGTCAACGCTGCATACACATCATCCGAGATCAACGCCGATACAGCTTGCATTTCAGCCAAGCTCAAAGCTTCTAACGGTTTTTGCTGGGCAGATGCTTTTAACACTAATTCACCGGAAAGCTCATGCGCATCGCGAAACGCAACCCCTTTGCCCACCAGATAATCGGCCAAATCAGTAGCATTGCTGTAACCAAGCTCAGCAGCGCGGCGGCATTGGCCAGCGTTCACAGACAGATGTGGCAACACGGTTGCAAGCACTAATAAACATTGTTGCCAGGTCGACATCAGATCAAAAAAGCCCTGTTTGTCTTCCTGCATATCTTTGTTGTAAGCCAGTGGTAAGCCTTTGAGTACATGCAAAATTCCGACTAAATGGCCAAGCACTCTGCCGGTCTTACCGCGCAGCAGCTCAAATACATCTGGGTTTTTCTTTTGTGGCATCAACGATGAGCCAGAGGAAATGGCATCGCCTAGTTTGAAAAAACCCGCCTCGCCCGAGCAGAAGAAAATCACATCTTCCGATAACCGCGATAAATGAGTTAAACAAAGGCTGGCTGCGGCAGAGAGCTCAACTACATAATCTCGGTCCGACACCGCATCTAAGCTATTGCGCGCGGCATCAGCAAAACCTAACCGCTCGGCCACTGCAATCCGATCCAATAACACACCCGTCCCGGCCAAAGCACCACAACCTAAAGGACAAACATCCATCCGCTTCAGTGCA
>JAHJNE010000320.1 GCA_018820995.1 Gammaproteobacteria bacterium
CGTTCGCACAGAGACGTCTTTTGATGACTAGTAAATGACAAACAGAGAGCATAACTTGATTCAAGGCATCAATCATCTCACTTTGGCGGTCAGCGACTTAAATCGCTCGTTGCACTTTTATCTTGATGTGCTTGGTATGCAAGGCCATGTGCGCTGGGATACGGGGGCGTATTTAAGTTTCGGTGAGGTGTGGTTGTGCTTGTCGTTGTCAAAAGTTGCAATGGCACCGGCGCAAAATTATTCGCATTTGGCACTGGATATTGCGCCCGACGATTTTCCGGTTTTTTTGGCGGCACTGCGCCGGGCAGGCGTCGTCGAGTGGCAACAAAATCAAAGCGAAGGTGATTCCTGTTATTTTCTGGATCCGGACGGTCATCAATTAGAAATCCACTGTGGCAATTTACAAAGTCGCCTGGCCGCGCTAAAAATAAAACCTTACGCTGGGCTTGTTTGGTTGTAGCTGGTGTTTTTGGGCATGATGGAAGTAATGGCTGACTATCCTTATGAAGCGGTTTCAACCAAACTAACAGCTCCAAAATAACAGCTCCAAAATAACAGCGCCAAAACTAACAGATTCAAACTAAGTAAAGCAGGAGCGGGTGATGACTTCAAATGCGGCTAATTCTTCAACTGCAGCCCTCACTGAATTCCCAATTGAAGGTGGCTGCGACTGTCAGTTTGTGCGTTATCAGCTGCAATCAGCACCGCTGTTTGTGCATTGTTGCCATTGTCGCTGGTGTCAGCGTGAAACCGGAGCTTCATTTGCGCTGAATGCCATGTATGAAGCAAAGCGTGTGGTGCTGCAAAGTGGTGAACCCGAACTTATCAACACGCCGTCCAATAGCGGCAAAGGGCAAGTGATTGCGCGTTGTCCAAAGTGTTGGGTTGCGCTGTGGAGTCATTACGCCGGTGCCGGCCCTTCGATTCGGTTTGTGCGGGTCGGCACGCTGGATAACCCAGATCGATTGCCGCCTGATATTCACATCTTTGTGGCGTCAAAACAGCCATGGTTGGTATTGCCACCGGAGATCCCGGCGGTGGACCAGTATTATGATCGCAAACAATATTGGCCGGCCGAAAGTTTACGCCGTCGTGAGGTATTGCTGGCTGAGATTGCGGCGAAAGAGCAAGGCTAGTTGTGACCTATTGCGAGTTCGCGACGAGAAAACGGGTACAAATTTTACAAATCTCAATCCCGTCAAACTTGAGTCCGGCATGATCCGGAATAACCGTTAACAAATAGTCGCGGTAAGCGCTGAGGATAACATCATGTATTTTTTGCTTTTTTACGACTATGTCGAGAATATTATTGAGCGGCGCGCGCCACATCGGCAGGCGCATTTCGATTTTATTCAAGGTTATGTCGAACGGGGTGAGTTGCTGCTTGGCGGCGCTTTGGATGCGCCGGTGGATGGTGCGGTGCTCGCTTTTAAAACCGATGATCAGGCGCTGGTTGAACAATTTGTGCAATTAGACCCTTATGTGAACAATGGCTTAGTCAGCAAGTGGTCTATTCGCCGGTGGACCGTAGTCGTGGGCTGTGCGATGTAATATTTATCGTTTGGGTAACAGTTGATGTTTGCCTAGTGAGACCCGGCTATTGTAAACCAGCAGCATAGTCACCAATGAACATCACAACGGAGCCTAAATTGAACGCCAAATCCGCAGCGACATTCACTACAAAAAAAGTAAAACATCAAACGGTCGCAGATACCAAGGCGGCTGTAGATGCGTTTATCGCTGGTCTTGACCATCCGTTTAAAACGGAAATTTCTCTGCTGCGAGAGGCCGTACTGGCGGCGGATCCAACCATCGAAGAGGGCGTGAAATGGAATGCGCCAAGTTTTCGCACCACAGAATATTTTGCCACCATCCATTTGCGCTCAAAAATTGGCATTGGTTTAGTCCTGCATCTTGGCGCAAAAATGAAAGACGTGCCGCCAGAGGGTCTGGTGATTGATGATCCTGCGGCGTCATTAAAGTGGCTGGGCAAAGACCGTGCGCTGGTTGAATTCGCGTCAGCTGAGGAGCTTGCGGCCAAAATACCGGCATTGCAGGGACTTTTGCAGCAGTGGTTGCGTTATGTTTAGTCGGTTTTGGTTTGCTCAGTGCTGATTTAATGGGTTTTGATTTAGTACGTTTTGATTTAGTACGTTTTGGTTTAGTTGGTTTTGATTTAGCGGGTGTTCGTTTTGCTCGGTTTGCATGGTAAGTGGAGGCCGTACCCGTCATTTCGGGTAAACACTGCGTCTTTGATGCCAGACTCCCCTTAAAAAGCTGTTTATTGGAGTCCATATGACAACAGATACCGGCTCTGTCGTAAGGCGGCAACTGAGTCTGTTTTTATCGGCTGAGGATGCGACGCCGATCGAACAGCTGCGCGCTGTGTTAGATCCAATCCAATTTCAACTTATTCCAGCGCATATCACCTTGTGCCGGGAAGATGAACTGGAAGCGCTGGA
>JAHJNE010000321.1 GCA_018820995.1 Gammaproteobacteria bacterium
CCACCGCGCGACAACAAAAACGAGGTCAAGATGAGTGATCCAAAAATCCAGTCCGAACAACAATTATCCAGCGCTAACCAGTTAACGTTGCACACACTCGCGACGTCAACAGCCATCAGCCGGCGCAAATTTCTCGGTTTTGGCGCCGCAGGAGTGACGGGTGCCGCACTGATGTCTAGTTCCGCATTTGCACTGAATGGTTCAGATAAAATGCCCGAAAAATCAAAAGCAAAAGTAGGTTTACAGCTATACACAGTGCGCGACCTGATGGCGCAGGATGTGGCACATACCCTGAAACTTGTGGCAGGTGTCGGTTACCAGGAGCTTGAATTTGCCGGCTATTTTAATCAAACACCAAAAGCACTCCGTGCCATGCTCGACGGTGAAGGATTAACAGCGCCGTCTTGCCATCTGCCGATTGAAGCTTTTGATCAAGGGACTGACGCCATTATTGAAGCGGCGCTGACCATGGGGCACCAATATGTTGTGATCCCCTACCTCAACGATCAGCAGCGCGGCACCAGTATCGATACGTATCAACAGCTGGCAGCCAAATTTAATCAAATTGGGGAAGCCTTAAACAAGGCCGGTTTGCAGTTCGCTTATCACAATCATGATTTTGAATTTAATAAGATGAATGACCAGGTGCCGTACGATGTATTGCTGGCGGAAACCGATCCACGTTATGTGGCGATGGAACTTGATCTGTTTTGGATCATTAAAGCAAAACTGGATCCACTGGCCTATTTTGCCAAACATCCGGGCCGCTTCCCGCTTTGGCATGTCAAAGATATGGATAGCGCTGGCAATTTTGCCGATGTTGGTAAAGGCACCATTGATTTTAAATCTATTTTTGCCAAAGCCAATGTTGCAGGTTTACAACATGCCTATGTCGAACATGACGCCACAGAAGACAAAATCAGGACCATTAGTCAGGGCTTTAAAGCATTAAGTAGTTTACGCGCCTGATCGGATGGATCTCGCTGGCAGTTGGCGTTGATGTCTGCTTGCTAAGGTGTCTGTTTAGACACATAGATCTACGCTGACGGCTTTTGGTCCGAAATTTGCTACTTTATCGCTAACGACCGGCACTCGCGCTGATAAATCGCTCAATCAAGCTATTTATCAGCGCCTGTGAATTCTAAAGCGAGGGAACGTAAACATGCTTATTTCAGGACCCACCAACGCTAGTATTCAAAGCTTGACACAATCCGCTGTCCTGTCAGACGGCAGCGACGCATTGGCATTTAAGCGGCAACATGCTGCCGCTTTAGCCAAGGCGCAAGCGGAAAAGTCGACCATGTCTGCCGCTCATCCAGCGTCACCTCCTGCACAATCAACGACAACTGCCGAGCAACCAGCCACCAAGCAGACAGAAAGATCCCAACCGACTACGAAGCAAAATGAAAACTTTATCAATCAGATGATGGAACAACTGATCGCCAGGCGCCTGGGTTTAGACAAGAAAAAACTCGATGAACTGAAGCTGGAAATGGAAAAGCTACTGCAACAACGTGCTGAATTGGCAGATCAAGCCGGCTCCGATCCAAAAGCCGCCCAGCAGCTGTCCAAAATCGACGACAAAATATCTGCCATGTCGAAAATGATGGAGCAACTGATTGCACAGGATTTAGAGCGGCGCACCAAGCAAGAACAAGAAAAGCAGCAGGTTGACTCGGTGAAAACTGCATTGCAAAAAATGTATCCGCTAGCCGGTTAAACCTGATCTTCATGCAGCCTATTTGAGAGACTTCAAACGGGCTGCTTGTCGTGGTTAAACATTGTTGACCGATCTAGTATCCAACTGTTCAATCAACACTTCCGTTGGCAGTTCAAATGTGGGGCCAAGGTGCGAGTTTAAGGATTGGGCTTAATATCCGTCAGGTCAGCAGATTTTTCAGTGACCCGAAACCGAGTACTGCCAATCAGCTGGCCTGAATCTGTGACCACCCGCACTTGCCAATCTCCAACCGGGTTTTGTGGAAAATTTTGTTTGCGGGTCCAGGCGCGATATCCTTCTTTTCGCCCCCCTTGTATCTCCAGCGCGATTTGCTCTACGTCGCCACCATTATGGATCCACTGATGATAAATGTGCTCTTTTAAGCCCCGAGGTGCC
>JAHJNE010000322.1 GCA_018820995.1 Gammaproteobacteria bacterium
CAATTATCAGAGTGGTCGCTCAGTACGATTAACAGCCCGTTATTCATTTTAAGGTTTCTGCCTGCCGGCGCCGTGATGCCAGGGATTTTGGCTGTTGCTGTGCCGGCTTTTTTTAGGGGAACGATGATGAAACTTGGATATGTTGCCTTGTTCTTGCTGAGTATTGGCACACCCACTCTGGCTGCTAATCTGAGTGCGCAGGCGCCGGGCTCGAGCGTTGCAAACACCAAAACCGTACTTGGCAAAGAGTTGTGGTTATTTGGCGGCGGTGAACCGATTTGCTCTAGTGTAGAACCTCAATTTTGTGAACCAGACAATATCGAGGCGGCTAAGCAGCATTTTGTGGCGACCGGCGCTTTTCAGGAAAAAACCTTTTTGTTGTCTGCGGTGGCGATTTCGCATCTACAGGACCTGTCTGGCTGGCCCGCTGACATAAATCGCAAAGCGTTGGTTATTGCAAGACTGCAGCAATTGTTAGCGATTGCCCCAGCCCAACCCCGACCAGAGTCGCAGTGGCTGGCCGCCCTGGAAACACTGGAACTCAGTGATGATGAACAAAATTTGCTGGATGATTGGTTTGAACAACGACCGAAACTTGCCGATGGCAGCACGGCAGCGATGCAAGTGTATTACCCCGGCGTGGCGCCTTATGTCCGGCAGATGTTTGAGGCTTTTGTCGCTTCGGCGAAAAACCGCAGTCGCGGTAAAGGTAAACCGCGGCTGGTCTTAATCACCGCGTCTTCGAATGATCCACTGCAATGGGTTGACTATTATCTGCAATTATTTCGCGGGGCCGGTGCTGACGCGATGTGGTTACCGCTGGAGCCATCACTGACGCAACAGCCGAACTGTGATGAAATCAATCAACAGCGGTTTATTCATAATGGTCAGTACAACCGCAACGCGCGTTACCCTGAGCTTGCCGCTTATCAGTTAAAGCTTTGCCGGGCGCCGGAACAGATGCAGGCGATGCTGCAAAACGCCGACGCGGTGTTTATCAATGGTGGCGATCAGTCATTAACCATGCACAGTTTGCAATTACCATCCGGCGAGTTCTCAGAGCTCGGCAAGCTACTACAACAAAAAATTGCCGCAGGGATGCCGCTGGCGGGCTCTAGTGCTGGCACTGCAGTGCAGTCAGGGCGAATGAACAGCGGCGATCAGGCAGCAATCCCAATGCTAAGTGGTGGCAGCACCCGTAAAGCTCTGCAGTTTGGTGCATTTGCTGATGTGCCGGATGCACCTTTGTGCCTGTTACATCATCGTTGTACGGCCAAAGCGCCGTCGGGGTATTTGACCTATAAGCCAGATGGCGGTTTGCGAAGTTTTAGTCTGGGTGTAGTCGATACTCATTTTAGGGAACGAGAGCGCGAAGGGCGGTTAACCCGATTATTACTGGATACGCACACTGATTTTGGCTTTGGCGTTGATGAAGCGACGGTGCTGCGAGCCAACTTCTTTGCCGATGATGGTGCTGATTTGCAGGTGATGGGGCATGGCGGTGTGTGGATGCTCGATGCCAGCAAGGCGCAGGTTTCGGCCGTCAACCAACGCTCGAAAGCGACTGAGGCCAAGCAAGGAGAAGCCGCGGAACCACTTCCATCTGCGCTACTTTGGCAGGTGACAGGCCTGCGTGCCAGTCGCTTGTTGGCCGGCGACCAGTTGCGTTGGCAGCAAGGACCGCTGCAAGCAAAGCTGACTTGTCAGCAACAACTGCCAGGTCTTCAGGTTGACCCGGTGACTTACGCCGCTGTGGGTCAGCGTCGCTGGCAAGTTGGCGACGGTTTGATCACCGCCTGCGAACGTGCAGATGGACGCTGGCGATATTTGCAGTTACCCCTGACGTTAACTGTGTTGCAGGAGAGCGATGCTCAGCAGTGATGAGCGTCGATACAGCTGCAAAAGTACAGGGTCACATGCCGTGTTGATTCATATGGCTTATTGCAAAGCATTTATCTCTGAATGCTATTTCAAACGAGTGTTCAGGCCTCTTTTTAATCTGTTTGCTGCGGGAAGCACAGGATGATTACGTTATTCAAAAATGCCGAAGTGTACGCACCGCAAGCGCTGGGTAGGCTAGAACTGCTGGTCACCGGCAACCGCATTGCTGCTATGGCGAGTGATATCAAGCTGCAAGGTGACTGCGTGCAACAGTTGGATGTCAGTGGCTGTCTATTGGTGCCGGGTTTTGTGGATAGTTTGGTGCATATTATTGGCGGCGGCGGCGAAGGTGGGTTTAGTACCCGAACCAGTGAATTAAACGCCGTGGATGCAATGCGCGCCGGGGTTACGACCTTAGTTGGTGTGCTGGGTACCGATGCGATTACCCGCACTCTTACCAATTTGTTGGCCAAAACGGCGGCACTGAATGAAGCCGGGCTAACCTGTTATTGTTATACCGGCTCTTATCAAATT
Organism: Gammaproteobacteria bacterium; assembly: GCA_018820995.1. GTDB lineage: Bacteria > Pseudomonadota > Gammaproteobacteria > Enterobacterales > Alteromonadaceae > Pararheinheimera. Next base: position 2,416 of record JAHJNE010000322.1, read on the forward strand.
CCGGCCCGTACTCTACTAGCTGATGTACTGGAAGATTTAGTGTTGATCGATAAATTCATTGGCGTGGGCGAAGTCGCCATTGCTGATCACCGCTCATCGCAACCGACAGTACAGGAATTGGCACGGCTGGCATCACAAGCGCGGGTCGGTGGCATGCTGGCGGGCAAGTCAGGGGTGGTGAGTGTGCATGTCGGGTCGGCAACTGCGGGTCTGGCATTGTTGCATCAGGTCGCTGAAACCACAGATATACCGCTGGCGCAGTTTTACCCCACGCATATCAACCGAAATCAACAGTTATTGCAGCAAGGTTTTGCTTTTGCTAAAGCGGGTGGCAGCATCGATTTTACCACCAGTACCACAGCCCAAGATTTAGCTCAGGGCGAAGTTCAGTGTGCGCAGGCCTTGCAACAAGCCATAGCGGCTGGTGTGCCAGTGTCACAAATTACTTTTTCATCTGATGCCAATGCTTCTTTGCCCGAGTTTGATAGTGATAATAACTTCGTTAGTTTGGGGGAAGGCCGAATAGCCAGCTTGTATGAAGAAGTGGTGGCAGCGATCCGGCTCGGTGTGCCGATTGCCACAGCATTGAGTGTGATTACTGAAAACCCGGCTCGGGTGCTGAAATTACCACAAAAAGGCCGACTCAAAGTTGGGGCGGACGCCGATCTGGTGGTTTTAGATGAGGCCAGTTTGCAAATACGGGCAGTGATGGCGCAAGGTCGATGGTTATTTAGTGATGGTTCATTGCCAATAACCTGTGTGCACACCGGTGTTCCTTTGAGTACCACAGTCTAATGCTGAGCCAATGAAACCTGACGCGCCAACGCCAACGCCAACGCCGGGGCGGTGCGTGTGTTGCTGGCTATATTTCTTTTAGTTATACAGAAGCACTTTTTGATTCTTTTTATCCTTCCTCTTTTGCATTAGTCTTGCACCCTTAAAACTGGGTGTTTAGACGTCTGAATACCTAAAATAGATCATCGTTCACCACCACGACTGGCAAAAGGGCTTGCCGACCGCCAGGGGGCGATGTCCGCTGATGGTTTTTCCTGATCTTGTTTGGTGATGAACAGGATTAAACACCAGAACATAACTAACCGCATGGGGTTCATTTTGGCCTTTTTTTCCAAACGTAAAAAGTCGGTACTGCCGGGTTTTGGCCTGTCGATGGGTTTTAGTATTTTTTATTTAAGCCTGATTGTGTTTTTACCGCTGTCAGCCCTGGTGCTAAAAACCTTTGAACTGAGCCTGGCTGAGTTCTGGCAAGTGGTGGCCAGTGAGCGTGCTATCGCCAGTTATCAACTGACCTTTGGTGCGTCTTTAGTGGCCGCGCTGATTAATTTGGTTTTTGGCCTCTTGGTGGCCTGGGTGCTGGTGCGTTATAGCTTTCCGGGTAAAAAAATCATCGATGCCTTGGTCGATTTACCTTTTGCCTTGCCTACTGCGGTGGCCGGTATAGCTCTGACGGCGTTGTATGCACCGAACGGCTGGATTGGTCAGTTCTTCCATGCGGCAGGGATCAAAGTGGCGTACTCAGTTTTTGGTGTGACTTTGGCGTTGGTCTTTATCGGATTACCTTTTGTCGTTCGCACTGTGCAACCCGTGCTGGAAGATGTCGAAAAAGAGTTGGAAGAAGCGGCAGCCAGCCTTGGTGCCAGTCGGTTGCAAACTTTTGCCCGGGTGATATTTCCGGCCTTATTGCCGTCGCTTCTGACCGGTTTTGCGCTGGCTTTCGCCCGTGCCATCGGTGAATACGGTTCAGTGGTGTTTATCAGCGGCAATATGCCGTTTAAAACCGAGATCACGCCATTGCTCATCATGACGAGATTAGAGCAGTTTGACTACGCTGGCGCTGCTGCATTAGGCACCGTCATGCTGTTGATTTCATTTTTATTATTGCTGGTAATTAACCTGCTTCAGCATTGGAGCAACCATCGCTACGGAGCTGAAAAATGAGTTCAGTTGTTGCAGATAAAGCTCACAGTACTTTGCTACAGCCGCAGGGTAATCCACCAAATACGGCGGCAGCAAAAAACCGTATTACCATTCGTCAAGCCACCGCTGAGCCGCTGTGGCTGAAGGTATTGTTGACGGGGTTGGCACTGAGCTTTTTAACTTTATTTTTATTGCTGCCGTTAGTGATTGTTTTTGGTGAAGCGTTCTCCAAAGGTTGGCAGGTTTATGTCGCCTCCATTACCGAGCCAGCGGCTGCTCATGCGATTAAACTGACGTTGCTAGCGGCCGCAATCGCCGTGCCTTGCAACGTGATTTTTGGCCTCGGCGCCAGCTGGGCCATTGCTAAGTTTCAGTTTCGCGGTAAACAACTGCTGATCACTTTAATCGATTTGCCGATCGCCGTGTCACCGGTGATTGCTGGGTTGTGTTTTATGCTGTTATTCGGCGCCCGCGGTTGGTGGGGTGAGTGGCTAAATGATCACGATTTCGCCGTGATGTTTGCGGTGCCTGGCATTGTGCTGGCGACTATTTTTATTACCTTTCCGTTTGTCGCGCGCGAGCTTATTCCTTTAATGCAGGAGCAAGGACGTGAGCAGGAAGAAGCAGCACTGACGCTTGGCGCCAGCGGTTGGCAGACGTTCCGGCTGGTGACGCTACCTTCAATTAAATGGGCGCTGCTGTACGGGATTATTTTGTGTAATGCGCGGGCTATGGGCGAGTTTGGCGCGGTGTCGGTGGTGTCTGGAAAAATCCGCGAACAAACCAATACCATGCCGCTACATATTGAAATTCTGTACAACGAATATCAGTTTGCTGCCGCCTTTGCTGTGTCGTCATTATTGGCATTATTGGCGTTGTTGACACTGGTGCTGAAGAGTACTTTGCAATGGCGTGCGGCTAAAGACTACGCAGAAGCGGCAAAGCTTCGGGCTGTTGAGTAGTACATCAAAAGGCCTTTGGTTGCGATGATATAAAACTGTTGCTGGGATGGCGTTACACGTGGCCCAACAACAGTTTCGTCGAAGGATGCCACATCGGTGTTTTCAAAAATCTCTGCTTCAAACAATTGTTTTTAATTCATATTTTAAGACAGGAGTGGAACAACTTAGGGCTGAGTGTCTTTTGGTTGGCGCTGTTGCTTTTTAAATTTGGCTATTTGATAAATCACCAGCACGTAGCTGATTAAAAACAGTAAATTAAAAGTGCCAACAGCGTTAGTGGTAAACGCCTGTTCGCTGGGTAACAACACCATTTTGACCAATGGCAATAGCATCGTCGCGAACACTAACGCCAGCACTGAGCTACTCTGCACAAACTTCACCAAAAACGCCAAACCCAGACTCGCCGCCGCGTATTGTAAGTGCCATTGTCCTTGATAGAGGCTTTGGCTGGTGACTGCAACATAAGCCAGTACCAATAAATAACTGAGCGCAAAAAAATACCCCAGATATTTGACTGCATTGTGCATGATGTTCTCCTTGGAATTTTATCGGCGCCAGTATGCCCGAGGCGGCTCAATTCACCAACTGCGTTCTGTTTGTTTTACCGATACTGTCGGTGCGCATCAGTCACAGGCTGAGTTTCGCTGATTTCATTCGTTCGCTGGGGCACTGATAGCCAGAAGTTTCAGGTACACTGAACGCTGACCGACCAGCCTAAGGAACAACAATGAATCTGGATAAAGCGAAAAAACGGATCGCCAAGCAAGTGAAAAAAGGTTTTGACGGTTATCCGCAAATTTCACTGGCCTATTTTGGTCGTACAGCCGATTGTGCGACTGAGGTGCATGTGACTTTTTTGGCTGAAGCCGGTGCCGAACCCCAAGTGCAAAAATTTTCGGGCACCACCGATGTGCGGGACGATGAAACAATTCAATCGGTGCTGGTTAAAATTATTGAGCGGGCCGAGCCCAAAACGGTGACTGAAGTTGCCGGTGTGACCATGCTTCAATAGCGCAGTCGTCGTGCCAATGACTTTGCAGTTAAAAAAGCCACCTAGATAAAAGGTGGCTTTTTTCGATGTCAGATCGTTTTACTTGTAACGTTAAAACCTGTGTTGTGCGCGATTCAGCCACTGCTACTGATGTTCATCAGGCTTGCTTGCGATAGATAGCGACTAGCAAACCGCAACGCGCCAACACTGGCATTGCCAATGATCAGAAGTGATAACTGGCGCCAACCATCAGATTCCGCCCCATCAGCGGAGCATAGTCTTTTAGCAGTGACGTATGAGGCCGCGCTTCCTGATCCAGCAGATTATTGCCTTTCACATACACCAGTAAATCTCCGGTCTCTGTATAGATCCGATAGGTAATCGCTGCATTAACCAACGTATAACCTGCGGTTTTACTCTCATTTTCAGCGGTGTCGGTTTGTTTGGCATAGGCGATAGCTCCAAGCTCGGCATGCCATTGTTGCTGGTCAAAGTTGACGGTCGAGCCAAAACGCATCGGTGATATTTGTGGTAAATCGCCGCCATCCGTTAACTTACCGCGGGTGTAATCACTAAACATATCCAACGACCACATCTCGTTCAACGGGATCGTCACCTGAGCTTCCAGCGAAAACAACTTGGCGTCGCCAGGTGTAAATTGATAAACCGGCATCTCACCTTCTTCAGCACTATTAACGAGATCAGACGCGACCAGACCAGTGTTTTTTTCATAGTAGAAGTTGTTCACTTTGTTGTACGCCATGCTGAAAGACCCGGTCCAGGAGCCTTCTAGTTTCCGCAGCGTTACATCAATATTGTTGGCCACTTCTTTATCGTTCTTGCCGGTATTTGCCAGAATGTGCCCATTCTCGATGCTAAATTGGGAGCCAAGCTCAAAGCTTTGGGTGGCATCATGCGGCCCATAGCTGTATAGCTCTTCTGCAGTGGCCGAGCGCTGAGCGCGGGTGGCCGACAAGCCTAAGTTGTAGGATGGGTCGAAGTCCCACACCATACCTGCGGATAGCGTGGTATTGGTGTCACTCTGCTGTTCTGGTTGATAGCTTTGTTCACCACTTTGCGTGTCCAGCGTCATGCTCTGTGGCGCTAAGCGGTAATGCTCGATCCGGCCACCCAATTCAAAACGGAACTCGCCCACTTTACGCTCTTGTACCAAAAAAGCCGCGAGTGTATCGGTTTTACTATCTGGGGTCAGCGCCTCGTCGCCTGCAACCGAAAAATCTCGGTGGACGCCATGCAAGCCCATGGTGCCCTGCCATTCGCCCCATGGCGAGTTGTTCAGGGTGAGGCGTGCCTCGCTTTGTTTGTTGGAAAAAATCGTTCCGGCAACACCATCTTCCTCTTCAGCATGTTGGTAATCCGTATAGCCGGCGTCAAACCGTAATTTACTAAAACCCGGCAACGGCTCCAACAGGCCGCTGTGTAATTGCCATGCTGTCTTTGCCAGATCAATGGTGATATCAGGGGCGTCTTCTTCGCCGCGGCCCGGAATACCATAGTTAGATTCAGTGCGGGCAGCCGACAGACTGATAAAGCCCCTGTCACCTGTATAACCGGCTCCTGCGGCATAGTCATCCAATGTTTGCTGGCTGTTATTGAGTGTGCCATGGCTTTCTGGTTTGCTGGCAATGGCATTGCCCGGAATATCGACATTGCCGGTTTCGCGGTGAGTGCCGTCAAAATGCCAGTTCAATTGACCGTTGCCGCCATCGACATTGCCATTCACAGTGCGGCCATTGCTGGCGGCGTCATAGCGTGCGCCTAATTCACCTGAGGTTTCGTCGACCGATGTTTCATGCAGGCGCTTATCCACCACATTCACTACGCCACCTATCGCACCGTTGCCGAACAGCAAAGTCGCCGGACCGCGCAAGATTTCTATCTGTTGTGCTGAGCTGGCTTCTGCGGTGACCGCGTGATCGGCAGAGACTGTCGAAGCATCACCCACCGATAATCCATTTTCCAACACCTGTACACGTGGGCCACCCATACCGCGGATAATCGGACGGCTGGCGCCTGCCCCAAAGTGCGAGGTCTGGACACCCGGCAGTTTTTCCAGCGTATCACCCAATGTCGGTTCGATATTCAGTTTGAGCTGATCTTCGGTCAGTACACTCACCGGCGTGGCACTTTCCAGCGCGGAACGTGATAAAGGTGAAGCGGTAATCACGATGTTTTCGATTTGCGATATATCTAATGCCACATTTTGCGTGATGGTGCCGCTGCTGATTTGCAGATCTTGATCAGCATGTTTATACCGCGCATCACTGACATGCAGGTGGATATGGCTGTTGTCTGCCACCGTCAGTTGATAGAAGCCTTGTGGGTTGGTGGTCGTGCGGCTACCGCCATCAATACTGACCAATGCCCCAGCAATCGGCGCGCCTAGCTGATTGGTGATCTGACCTTGTAACTGGGCGGCAATAACGGGCGTACATACGCTGGCGACTGCCAGCGCTATTGAAGATAGTGCAAGTTTCATTGTGCTTTCCTTTATCGATAAGCAAAAAATTTGAGAATTTTTGTTGAGTTGTTTTGCTTAAAACAGGAAGGGCGGGGCGCGAACGTTTAACTTACGCAGCCAAGGTAAGGCTGGGGATTCAACAAGTCTGAAAGCAATGAATTCAGCACGTTGCAGTAGCTGCACCGTTGTGAGGACGGCACTGGGGCCTGCACTTTGATTGTCGCTGACATTGCAAAGTAAACAGTGGGCATGTTCATGTTCAAGGGCATGTTCAGTCGAATGAGTCAGCGCCGCAGATTGCAGTGCAATCAACCAGGCACAGAGCAGCAGCCACAGCCACGTTCTCTTCATCTGAAACTTTGGAACCGTCATGAGTCTACTTTGAGTTGTTTGATAAAACGTCGGTTGCATTCAGCGCGCAACCTTACCCGAAGGGGTCATTGTTCGTCTAGTGCTTTGTAGCAAAGCGTTACAGTTTCGTGCCCATACCGCATATTTTATGTCAGGGAGAACGGGTGTTGGCACAATGCAACCTTGCGTCAGGTCAATGTCACTTCGAATTGAAGTACTTGTTAAAATATGGGGATAAGTGCGGTAAATAAAAAGCCCCGCGGTTTTCACCAACGGGGCTTTTTGTAAGCTTGCGGCTACTTAGTTTTTAGCAGCGGCAGCTTTCTTTTCTTTTTCTTTCTGGATAACTGCGTCAGCTACGTTTTGTGGACATGGTGCGTAGTGAGAGAATTCCATTGAGAACTGACCACGACCAGAAGTCATAGTACGCAGCGTAGAGATATAACCGAACATCTCAGACAGTGGTACATCGCCTTTGATCCGAACGCCAGTGACGCCAGCTTCCTGACCAGAGATCATGCCGCGACGACGGTTTAAGTCGCCGATCACATCACCGACGTGATCTTCTGGCGTGAACACGTCAACTTTCATGATTGGCTCAAGCAGTTGTGCGCCAGCTTTTGGAATTGACTGACGGAAAGCGCCTTTGGCAGCGATTTCGAACGCGATAGCTGAAGAGTCAACTGCGTGGAAACCACCGTCGAAAACTTCAATTTCAACGTCCAATACCGGGAAGCCTGCTAAAGTACCAGTGCTCATCATTGAAGCAAAACCTTTCTCGATGGCTGGCATAAATTCTTTTGGAACGCTACCACCAACAGTAGCAGAGATGAACTTGAAGCCTGAGTTTTGCTCACCTGGACGAATGCGGTAGTCGATTTTACCGTATTGACCTGAACCACCCGATTGTTTCTTGTGGGTGTAGCTATCTTCAATTTCACGGGTAATCGTTTCGCGGTAAGCAACCTGTGGTTGACCTACAACTAATTCAACACCGTAAGTACGTTTCAGGATGTCTACTTTGATATCTAAGTGCAGTTCACCCATACCTTTCAGGATTGTTTCGCCTGAATCCGGATCAGTTTCAACACGGAAAGTTGGATCTTCTGACACCATCTTACCGATGGCG
>JAHJNE010000323.1 GCA_018820995.1 Gammaproteobacteria bacterium
AAAGCATTACAATTGGCGGGGATCACCAAAGACAGTATCGACCCGCCGGGTGGCCAAATATTGCGAGATGACAAGGGTCATCCAACCGGCGTTCTAATCGATAACGCCATGTTATTGCTAGAAAAGAAAATTCCACAGCAAAACGAAGCAGAGCGTCAGGCGTCGCTGGTAGCGGCTTTTGAACATTTATTGGCACTGGGTATTACCAGCACCCATGATGCGGGCGTCGATGCGGTCAATCTGGCGACTTATCAGACGCTGCAACAACAACAGAAAATCCCACTGCGCATTTACGCCATGCTTGCCGCCACCGATCCGATGTTACCGACTTGGCTTAAAGCCGGTCCAATCGACGACCCTAGCGATAGACTCGACGTGCGCTCAGTGAAAATATACGGCGATGGTGCGCTTGGCAGTCGTGGCGCCGCCTTATTGGCTTCCTACAGTGATAAAGCAGGCGAAAAAGGCTTACTGGTGACCCAACCGGATGCCTTAACCCAGCTGATGAAAATGACTATCGATGCTGGCTTTCAGGCCAATGTGCATGCGATTGGCGATTATGCCAACCGATTAGTGCTCGACCGCTTCGAATTACTCGCCAACGACACCCAACGTCTAAACAGCCGCTATCGGGTCGAACATGCCCAAATTGTCGCGCCGGTGGATATTCCACGGTTTGCTAAGTTGCACGTCTTGCCATCGATGCAACCAACCCATGCCACTTCTGATAAAAATATGGCTGGCGCCCGCTTGGGTGTGGCGAGATTACGCGGCGCTTATGCCTGGCGCAGTTTTGTCGATCAAGGAAGCGTGATTGTTGGCGGCTCCGATTATCCGGTTGAGCTGGCGAACCCCTTCCATGGTTTACATGCGGCGGTGACACGCCAAGATCATCAAAATCAACCAGCTGGTGGCTGGCTACCGGATCAAAAGTTGACCCTGACCGAAGCCTTGCGTGCTTTTACCGTCGATGCCGCTTTTGGCGCCTATCAGGAAAAAGCGATGGGGAGTTTACAGCCGGGCATGTGGGCCGATTTTATTCTGATTGACCGCGACATGACACAAGTACCACCTGAGCAAATCTGGCAAACCCAGGTTCTACGAACCTATGTCGGTGGCAAAGAAGTGTTTCACCGCATGTAGCCGGAAGAAGTGAAGCAATGAAATTCTGCTGCCTTTTGTCAATACGCAAGCTACACTGCCAGATATTCAGAACACGGACGCGCCCAGCGTCCGTCTTTTTTGCAGCAACAGGACAATAGATGATTAGTCAAAAGTGGGCCAAGCTCATTAAATCACTTCATTTAAAAAAATTCAGAAAAGCCGAACAGCTGTTTTTTGTAGAAGGCGAAAAAGCGGTGATGGAAGTGTTGGCCTCCGGCTGGCCAGTAAAAGCATTATTTGGCACTTCGGATTTTCTGGACCGTCATCCCGATGCGGCAACCGCCTCAGAACTGGCGCATCCTTGCACTGCAGCAGAGCTGGAACAAGTGGGCACTTTTACCAGTAACAATGCGGCAATAGCGGTGGTTGAACTACCGCATTATGCCCCATTTGCTGAGCAAGATGGCGACTGGGTGCTGGTGCTGGATCAAATTAATGATCCGGGTAATTTGGGAACCATCATCCGGATTGCTGACTGGTATGGCATCCGCCATATTCTTTGTTCGACCGATACCGTGGATGCGTTTAACCCAAAAGTCATCGCCAGTGCCAAAGGCTCGTTTTTACGAGTGAAATTGCATTATCAACCGCTGCCGGAGCTATTAAGTAAAGCCCGCCAGCCGGTATTTGGTGCTTATCTTGGCGGAGAATCGGTGCACCAACTGCAGCTTGGTAATCGTGGTGGTTTTATTGTGCTTGGCAATGAAGCCAATGGTATTAGTCACGAACTCGAACCTTTGATCAGCCGCCGCATCACCATTCCGGCGATTGGCGATGCAGAATCTTTGAACGTCGGGATCGCCTGCGCGGTGATTGTCGATAATCTACAGCGGTTGTCACGCGCTTAATGAACCGGCACTTTACACGCAACCGACCACACGACAGCTCAAATCAGGGGCGACCAGCAACAGGCTATCGCCCCCCAAACATCTTAGAGACGCTGCACTAACTCAACCCGGCGATTAAGCTGCTTACCCGCAACACTTGTGTTATTGCTGGCCGGAGCCAAAGGCCCTACGCCATGCGCTTGCAACCTACTGGCCGCAATCTGATGCTGTGAGGTCAAAGCACTGACGACTGCTGCCGCCCGTCGCTCTGATAATTGCTGATTGGCGGTTGCATCACCGGTGTCATCGGTATGGCCCACCACATAAAGTCGCAGACTGCTGTTTTGCTGCAGCAATAACGCAATTTCCTTTAAAGCTTCAGCCGATTCGGTTTTGATATCCGCTTTGCCTGTATCAAAATAAATACCGTAAATCAGTGCCTTACCGGCTGTGTCTAACTGGCGTTTTAATTCGCTGGCATCGGCCTTAACCAAATCAGTCGCGACCGCTTTACTCGACAAAATAAGTTGTTGTACCCGGACATCGTCCTGATAAGCGCCAATAAATAACCCGACATAATGATCTTGGCCACCAGCACTCAGTTTACTGACGACATAATAGGCGTTGCGATAATAGTTATAGACATTGTTTTGTATCGATAAAGCATCACCAAATTTCTGGATAGCACTTTCGCCACCGCAATCATTTGGCTGGCAAAGAGCCACCTGGCTAAAACCGGCTTTTTCTAGGGCATGCTGGTAGTTTTCATACACTTTTAACGTTGAGACATTGGCGATATCGTAGGTATGCCGACTTAAATCACCTTGTAAAGCTAAGGTCGGCGCTTGTGGCAACAACAGATTGAATTTTTCGGTATCTACTTTTTGCGTGTTATCCAACTTTGCCCCCGGATAACGTGACAACATCGGGTGGTCTTTTGCTGCATCTTCAGCTGAAATTGTCGCGACCGTTTCGGTCACTGCTGACAACGCGGTCAGATCCACTTGGATCAGATCAGTTTTTAATGGCTTCGCTTGCACGATGGCTTGTTGTACCCGGCAGTTATCCTGATAACAACCAATATACCAGGCCGCATAGATTGGCCCTTCCGGCAGGTCTTTTTGCGCCAGCAGGTAATAAGGCTGATGGTGAAAATTATACACATTGTTATTCATCGAAAGCGCATTACCAACCGCGTCGCCGTCTTCAGGCCCACAAGCGGCATTCTCGCAGCTGACCACCAGCTTAAAACCAGCGGTGTTTAAGGCTTGTTGGTAATTTTTGGCAATTTGCAAACTTGAAGTATTGGCTATTTCATATTCGTGACGGCTGACTTCACCAGTGGCGAGGATCGTACTAAATTGACCATCGGCACTGACCACAGTATTTGGTAACGCAAACTGGGCGTAATCCCACTGTTGGTATTTTTCTAATTTCGCTTGCGGATAAGCACTAAATAACGGATGCGCCTGTTC
>JAHJNE010000324.1 GCA_018820995.1 Gammaproteobacteria bacterium
GGCAAATTTTACAATTGCATCGCCGCCTGCAACGCTTTAAGCATATTGGCTTTGCCGACATGGGCGTTGGTGAGCAGCACGATGTGCCGGGCAAACTGTGGATCCGCAATCGGTGTCACGTAACAAGAAGCCGGCAACTGCTCTGCAGCAAACCAATGTGGCACCAAACTGCAACCAAGCTGCTGCGCCACCAGTAAATTGATTGCCTCCAACGCATCCAAATCACATAGTACCAGCGGCTGAATTGCTCGCTGCTGCAAAAACGCCTGCGCATGCCGCCCGCCCCAGGATTGTGGATCATAGCGAATATAAGGTTGTTGCTGTAACTGGTCCGCAATGCTGGCTACGGGTGCGCCGTAGGTCACTAAACACAATGGCTCCTGGCGCAGTAACGTTGTGCGCATGCCTTTGGCAATGGCAAAAGAGGGCGCGACCAAAATCGCCGCGTCCAGCTGACAATCCTGCAACTGCTGATATAAATCACGGGAAGTGCCGGGCACAATATGCAGCTGAATACCGGGGAAATTGCGGGTTAAATACGGCAGTGCGGCAGGCATTAAACCGGTCAGCGCCGTGGAAATTACGCCAATGCGCAGTGTGCCGGTTAAACCGGAAGGGTCAACATCCCCCGCTAACAGCGCCACTTCAGAGACAATATGTTTGGCTCGTGGCAACAATGCCGTACCGGCGGCGGTTGGCGTCACGGTGTGCCCTATCCGGGTGAGTAGCGGCACCGCTAATTGCCGCTCCAGCGATTGAATACGCTGACTAATAGCAGCAGCAGTTAAGTTTTCAGAACGAGCGGCTTGGGCAATTGATCCCTGTTCAATCACCGCAATAAAGCTTTGCAGAAAACGGCTATCCATAACTTTTTCTATCTTTTAGCTATAAAATTACATGCTATTTCTTTCGAACTTTCTGCGCTAGTCTTTTGTTGTCTGTCGATGGCAATGCGTTGGTCGACAATGCTTTGGTTAACGCAAAAACCACAGCACCCGAAGCAACAGCACTTTGATACATCCACTGCTGTGCGGATGCGCAAGTAAACCGATTTACCCGTCTACTATTTATGAAGGAACATTCTATGTTGTCTATTTTTCATCTGGCTTGTCACGTGCACTCGCTCGCAGCTGCCCGGCAATTTTATGGACAACTGTTGGGTTGTCAGGAAGGCCGCAGCACCGATAGCTGGGTTGATTTTGATTTTTTTGGCCATCAGCTTTCGTTGCATTTAGGTCCACCTTTTGCGGTGCAACACAGTGGCGTCGTCGACAACAAAAAAGTCCCGATGCCGCATTTTGGCGTGGTGTTACCGATGGAACAATGGCAAGCGTTGGCATCGCGGTTGACCGAGGCCGGCATCCAGTTTGTATTAGAACCGCAGATCCGGTTTCAAGGTCAACCCGGCGAGCAAGCGACAATGTTTTTCTATGACCCTTCAGGTAATCCATTGGAAATCAAAGGTTTTGTAGATTTTAATGCGGTGTATGCAAAATGAAACCACGGATCCCTTTTTTAGCAACCGCGACCGGTGCGCCACGTCAAGCCTGGTTTGCGGCTTTGCAAAGCGCGCTGCCCGAAGTCGAGATTTGCGAGCTGCAACAGTTAACTGCGGTTGAGAAACAACAATGTCAGGTCGCGATTGTCACCAATCCGCCACTGTCAGAACTGGCGCAGCTGCCAAATTTGATTTGGGTACACAGTGTCTGGGCCGGCGTCGAAACCTTAATGCATACAGTCGGAGACTCTCCGCTCAAAATTGTGCGACTGATTGACCCAATGCTGGCAGAAACCATGGCCGAAGCGGTACTAGCCTGGACTTTATATCTGCATCGCGACATGCCGGCTTATCGGCAGCAACAGCAGCGCCAAATCTGGCAGTCTAAACCTTATCGCCGGCCACACAGCAAAACCGTGGGCATTCTGGGGCTGGGTCAATTAGGGCAAGCTGCTGCCGCTGCGCTGCTGGCAGCGAATTTTAAGCTCTGCGGCTGGAGTCAACAGCGAAAATCTATCCCTGGCGTACAGTGTTTTGCCGGTGCTTCGGAACTCCTGCCGATGTTAAGTCAATGCGATATTGTGGTGTGTCTGTTGCCGCTGACCATCGATACCCATGGCTTACTCAGCACCGCCCAATTTAATGCCTTACCAACTGGTGCACAATTGATTAATTTTGGCCGTGGCCAGATTATCGATGATGATGCACTGCGCTTGGCATTAGATCAGAGAAAATTGCAGCACGCGGTTTTGGATGTATTTGCTACCGAACCGCTGCCAGTAGACCAATGGCAATGGCAACATCCAAACGTCACGGTGCTGCCTCATTGTGCAGCTCCTACGGACAAGACCAGCGCATCGCTCATTGTGGCGGCCAATATCAGACATTGGTTGAGCACGGGTGTCATCGAGGGTAATGTTAATTTAGTCCGGGGGTATTAAGCCAATTTTAGCTACAACAACGACCTGTAGCCAAATAAAGCAGTCAACACGTTCGGCCACTCAGATGGATTTATAACAGGTTCCCTGCAGCGACAGTGCTGTCGCTTCGCAGCGCCCAAAACCACCTTTGCCAGACTCACACTCTAGGCATTTGAGGAACGACAAACCCGATTCCGGCCTTCGGCTTTTGCGAGGTACAAAGCTTCATCAGCGCGCTGGATAAAGCTTTGTAAGGTATCGTTTTGTAGAAATTCTGCGACCCCAATACTTGCCGTACAACCTTGCTCCGCTGTGTCCGCCGCCTTTTGCACGGCTAGCGTCTGGCGAATCCGATCGGCGTGTTCATAGGCACTTGTGATTGTGGTATCTGGCATGATGATCAGGAATTCCTCGCCACCGATACGGCCGATAAAGTCCGTTTTACGTATTCCCTGGCTAAAACATGCAGCGGCATTTTGCAAAGTAGCATCACCGGTCTGATGCCCATACTGATCATTGATCGCTTTAAAATGGTCAAGATCCAGCATCATAATACTTAGCGA
>JAHJNE010000325.1 GCA_018820995.1 Gammaproteobacteria bacterium
CGATGTTTGGTACTGTGGTGCTGACTGGCGTTTTGTATCTCGCAGTGCCTAAAGGCTTTTTCCCGGTGCAGGACAGTGGTGTGATCCAGGTCGTGACTGAAGCGCCGCAAGATATTTCATTTCAGGCAATGGCACAGCGTCAGCAGCAACTCGCGGCAAATTTACTGCAGCACCCGGAAGTTGCCAGCTTAAGTTCGTTTATTGGCGTTGATGGCAGCAACAGTAGTATCAACAGTGGTCGTATTTTACTGAACTTAAAACCACATAGTAGTCGCAGTGATTCGGCGACGGCCATTATTCAGCAACTTGAGGAACAAGCGGCCAATGTCAGCGGGATCAAAGGCTGGTTCCAGCCAGTGCAGGAGCTGAGCATTGAAGATAAAGTCAGCCGCACGCAATATCAGTTCACCTTAACCACGCCCAACAGCGACGTGTTAGGACAGTGGTTGCCGGACGTGCTGGCGGCGCTGCGCAGCCGGCCAGAATTATCTGAAGTGGCGCATGACCTGCAACAGCGTGGTCTGCAAGCTTATATTGATATCGATCGTACTGCCGCTTCCAGGCTTGGCATTAGTGTCAGCCAAGTGGGGGCGGCACTGCAAAGTGCCTATAGTCAGCGCCAGATCAGCACGTTGTTTACGCAAGCGAATCAATACCGGGTCATTTTGGAAGTGGATCCAGCGCAGGTGCAGGGCGTTGATGCGCTGAACAAACTGTTTTTAACCACGGCATCGGGTGGCACAGTGCCGTTATCGGCAGTGGCGAAAGTCAGTCAGCGTCCAGCGACCTTACTGATTAACCATCAGGGGCAATTCCCATCTGTCACCTTGTCATTTAATTTAGCGCCCGGTTATTCACTGGGTGAAGCGGTGGCGGCGATTGAACAAACCCAACAACAATTACAATTACCGGCGGAAATTGAGCTGAGCTTCCAAGGTGCAGCAGAAGCCTTTCGGGCCTCACTTTCAAATACCTTGTGGTTGATTTTGGCGGCGGTGTTGACCATGTACATTGTGCTCGGCATTTTGTATGAAAGCCTGATCCATCCGTTAACCATCTTATCGACATTACCTTCAGCGACCGTGGGTGCATTGCTGGCGCTGTTGATCATGGATCAACCGCTGGACCTGATTGCGGTGATAGGGATTGTGCTGCTGATCGGGTTGGTCAAGAAAAACGGCATTATGATGGTCGACTTCGCACTTGAAGCACAGCGCAAAGACGGGCTCAGCCCCAGAGATGCTATTTATCAAGCGGCGTTGCTGCGGTTTCGGCCGATCCTGATGACGACGTTAGCGGCGTTATTTGGCGCCATTCCATTGTTGCTCGCTAGTGGTTCTGGCGCGGAATTGCGTCAACCGCTGGGTCTGGTGATGGTCGGTGGCTTAATTGTCAGTCAAATTCTGACTTTGTTCACAACACCGGTGGTGTACCTGTGGTTTGATCGGCATCTGAGCCGCAAACCTGCAGCGGTGGCGACAGAGGTAACGGTCTGATGAGTCTGGCAGATCCCTTTATCGAACGACCGGTCGCCAGTGGCTTAATTGCCAGCGCTATTTTATTGCTTGGCTTATTGTGTTGGCGCTTGCTGCCGGTATCGCCACTGCCAGCAGTCGACTTTCCGATGATTGTGGTGACGGCCAGTTTGCCGGGAGCCAGCCCAGAAAGTATGGCTGCTACCGTGGCCACGCCATTGGAGCGGGCATTGGGTAGCATTGCCGGCATTAACCGCATTAGTTCAAATAGCAATCAAGGTTCGACCCAAGTCCGGCTTGAATTTAAGCTTGACCGGAATGTCGATGAAGCGGCGCGTGAAGTGCAGGCTGCAATCAATTCGGTCCGTGCGCAATTGCCAGCAGGTATGCCCGGCAACCCGATGTATCGCAAATTTAACCCATCGCAACAACCGGTCATGGCGCTGGCGCTCAGCTCAGAAAATCTGGCATCCAGTGTGTTGTATGACGCTGCGGCCACGGTGATTGCGCAAAAAATACTGCAAATTCAGGGGGTGGGCGAAGTTGAAGTCACCGGCGCTTCATTACCTGCGGTAAGGGTGCAGCTCAATCCGGCGATGCTCAGCCATTTTGGTATTGCGCTGGATGAAGTGCGCTCAGCCATCAGCGGTGCCAATGCCACAGTACCTTTAGGCTTGGTGGAGCTGGATGACCAACGCTGGCAGCTGGCGACCAATCAAACCATGCGCCGGGCTGCTGATTATCAAAATTTACTGATCAAATACCAAAATGGCGCGCCTATCCGTTTGTCGGATGTCGCATCGGTCACCGATTCAACCGAAAACCGTTATGCCTCTGGTTTTCACAATGAACGCAGTGCAGTGATCCTGCAAATCAGCCGTCGCACCGGCGCAAACATTGTGGCG
>JAHJNE010000326.1 GCA_018820995.1 Gammaproteobacteria bacterium
GCGGCCACAGAGGTAATGCCAAAAAAAGCGCTAGCAAGACAAAACAAAGGCGGTGATTTACGAACTAAAGGAAGGCGCATTTTTGGCAAGACGCTGCCAACGGTTGTTTGGTTCATACAGACTCCAGTCAATGGTCAAATATAAGCAAATAGCTAGATAGCCTTATCCTACACTGCACTGGTCATTCGCTACAGGCAATAATGCTTTAGTACTGTTTGTTGATTGATGCATATTGCTGGACTAGGGGTTATTGGACTAGGGACTGTTTGGCTGTCTATTGTTTGGCTAAGCATTATTTGATTGGGCATCGTTTAACAGAGAACGATGTCACTAAAACTGCCCGCTTGGTCTGCTACCGAACATACTGCTGTTAGATCCGGTGCTAATCTGATGCTCTGGTTCAGTGGCAGGTAGCAATTTATGGTTCATGTAAACCTCAATACCATTGCCGCCAGGCTGCTACACGGGTTGCCTATGCTTTTGCAAATCTTCAACCCCTGGGCCAGATCCGTTCTTCAGGGCAAGCCATGAATGCTGATAAAGACAAAGCAACCAACCTGGGCATTGTTGTGGCCGTGCGTGGAAGCGTGGTCGACGTCAAATTCAGCCAGCTGTTGCCGCCTATTTTTTCATTATTGTATGCCAACAACCGTGACATTGCGCTTGAAGTACTGACCCATCTGGATGCACAGAGTGCGCGATGCATTGCGCTGACGCCGACACAAGGGTTAGCCCGCGGCGCCAAAGTCGAAGACAGTGGTAACCCGATTATGGCGCCGGTTGGTTCAGCCATTCTTTCACGTATGTTTGATGTGTTTGGCAACACCATTGATGGTGGGCCACCGCTTTCTGAGGTCCAGTGGCAGTCGGTGCATGCGTTACCTCCGTCATTGGCCAGCCGCTCGACCCAATCGGAAATTTTCCTAACCGGCATCAAAGTGATTGATGTGCTGACACCGCTTGAACGCGGTGGTAAAGCCGGACTCTTTGGTGGCGCTGGTGTTGGTAAAACCGTGTTGTTGGCGGAGATGATCCACAATATGGTCGGGCATCATGCTGGCGTCAGTTTGTTTTGCGGTATCGGCGAACGCTCTCGTGAAGGCGAAGAGTTGCACCGTGAGATGAAAGAAGCGGGCGTACTGCCGAATATGGTGATGGTGTTTGGTCAAATGAACGAACCGCCAGGCAGCCGATTTCGGGTCGGGCACGTCGCCCTGACCATGGCTGAATACTTTCGTGATCAGGAGCAGCGAGACGTGTTGCTGCTGATTGATAACATTTTTCGGTTTATTCAGGCTGGTGCTGAGGTGTCTGGTTTGATGGGACAAATGCCATCGCGGCTTGGATATCAACCGACATTAGCCACTGAGTTGGCCAGTTTGGAAGAGCGGATTGCCAATACCGATGCTGGCGCTATAACCTCGATTCAGGCGGTGTATGTGCCGGCTGATGATTTTACCGATCCCGCTGCTGTCCATACTTTTGGCCATCTTTCGGCCTCATTGGTGTTGTCGCGAAAACGTGCCAGTGAAGGGTTATATCCGGCGATTGACCCGCTTGCCTCAAATTCAAAAATGGCGACGCCAGGCATAGTTGGCGAACGTCATTATCAACTGGCGCAACAAATCCGCAGTACTTTGGCGCAATACGCAGAACTGAAAGACATCATTGCCATGCTTGGGCTGGAGCAACTTTCTAAAGACGACCGCAATGTGGTTGGCCGCGCCCGGCGGCTGGAGCGTTTTTTCACCCAGCCTTTTTTTACCACTGAACAGTTTACCGGGATGACCGGTGTCTTGGTGTCATTGGAAGATGCCTTATCAGGTTGCGAGCGTATTTTAGCGGATGAATTTAATGAATTTCCTGAACAAGCCTTGTACATGATTGGCGCTATTGATGAAGCGAAAATTGACCAGGAAGAAAGTCAGGCGGAAGCCGCGTCAACAAAGGATGATGACAGTTGATGAACAATCAAAAGTTGATGCAGCTGAAATTATTGCTGCCTTATGGTGTGTTCATTGATGTAGCGGATGTGGAACGTATGGTGCTGGAAACTGCGCAGGGTAGTTTTGGTTTATGGCCGCAGCGGCTGGACTGTGTGGCGGCATTGGTGCCTGGTATTTTGCTTTATCAATGTCAAGCGAGACCCGAAGTCTATCTGGCGATTGACGCGGGTGTTCTGGTCAAAGCTGGCCCGCAAGTGTCTGTTTCAGTGCGTCATGCCATCGCTGGAGATGATTTGAAGCAACTGCGCCAGACAGTGGCACAGGATTTCATACAACAAAGCAGTCAGCAGCTTCAAGTCCATGCCGTGGTCCAAAAAATGGAAATGGATTTTATTCGTCGTTTGGTGGCGTTTCGTCATGACGATTAAACCGCGCCGTGAAGTAAAAACAACGCCTAAAACAGCGTTTAGTGATCTGGTGGGAAAAAAAGCAGCCCGCAAAGTAAAGGCCAATGCTCTAGATAAATCTGAAATCTGGTTTGGCCTCGGCATGATGGGGCTGGTTGGTTGGTCTGTTGTGGTACCGACATTATTAGGCGTGGCTTTAGGGCTATGGCTAGATAAGGCTTATCCCGGCGGACACTCTTATACGCTGGCGTTGTTAATGGCAGGCTTATGTTTGGGCAGTTTTAACGCCTGGCGTTGGCTCAGCAAAGAGCATCAATCGATACAGCAACAAAATGAGGACGACACGCCATGAACCCCTTTGGTTTAATGTGGGCCACGTTGGCAGGCAGTGGTTTAGGACTGCTGTTTTATGGCGGTTTGTACTTTACGTTGCAGTTTGCTTTGCACTCTATTTACGCCGCCGCGTGGATTGCCGCCAGCTTTATTCTACGGATGCTGCTGACCATGGCCGGCTTGTATTGGCTGGCCACCGATCACTGGCAGGCGTTGATTGCAGCGCTACTTGGTTTTAGTGTGGTCGGGCTCGTCATGAAAATGTTACTTAAAAAACCGATTGTAAGACCAAGCCTGCCACTTCCTGCCAATAAGTCACCCCATGGCTCTTAATCATGGGCTTAGTTATGAGTCTTCTTCATGGCTTTTAGTTATGGGGCTTAATCATGGATCTTAGTCCGGACCAGATCATTTATTGGCAGCATGGCTGGTTTAAAATCAATGCGACGCTGGTTTTTACCTGGCTGATCATGGCCGGACTGACCCTGGGCTCGATGCTGATCACAGGGCGCTTGTCTGGTACCCATCAGCGCTCGCGCTGGCAAAACCTGTTAGAAATTATTGTTACTTCCATCGTTGAGCAAATCGAAGAAGTGGGTCTGCATCAGATAAAACAGCAGCCGTTGCAATATCTTGGGTTTTTAGGAACCTTATTTTTGTTTGTCGCCACCTCTGCGCTGTGCACCATTTTTCCGGGTTTTGAGCCGCCAACCGGCTCGTTGTCGACCACCACAGCATTGGCATTATCGGTGTTTGTGGTGGTGCCTTATTTTGGCATTACGCAACAGGGCGTGGCTGCTTATCTGGTTTCTTATGCTAAACCGACGTGGATTATGCTGCCGTTCAACCTGATTAGTGAAGTCTCACGCACCTTGGCGCTGGCGGTTCGCCTTTTTGGCAACATGATGAGTGGCGCAATGATCCTGGCGATTTTACTCAGTATTACGCCGCTGATTTTCCCAATTGTGATGACGCTGCTGGGGCTGCTTACCGGCATGGTGCAAGCCTACATATTTAGTATTCTGGCCGCCGTTTATATTGCTGCGGCGACCCATGGCCGGATCAAAGCAAAGCCTAAGCCAGAGCCAGAGCTTGTATTAACCAAATAAACCTGAGGATGTGTGATGGACAGTATGACCTTGATTGCCGTTGTTTCGATTGTGATGGCCGGACTTACCACTGGTTTTGGCACCATGGGGCCGGCGCTCGCCGAGGGCAAAGCGGTGGCGACGGCACTGACGTCGCTCGCCCAACAACCTGATGCATCGGCCACCATCACCCGCACCTTATTTGTTGGTTTAGCCATGATTGAATCGACGGCGATTTATTGTTTTGTGGTGTCAATGATTTTGCTGTTTGCCAATCCATTCTGGAATTTCGCGCTGACTCAGGCGGCGGGCCAATAAACCATGCTGATTGATTGGTTTACCGTCGGCGCGCAACTATTGAACTTTATGATCCTGGTCTGGTTGCTGAAGCGCTTTTTATATCGCCCAATTCTGGAGGCGATTGCCGCCCGGGAAAAGATCATTGCCGATAAGCTCGCATCTGCTGACGCGGATAGCCAGCAAGCACGGCAGGAAAAAGCCAGCTTTGACGACAAGAATCAGCAGTTTGCCAAGCAGCGCGATGCGTTGCTACAACAAGCGACGGATGAAGCAGAAACTGAGCGACAACGCTTGTTGGACGACGCGCGCCAGGCCGTTTCCACTTTGGAACAAAAAAGCCAGCAGGCGATGAAAAGCATGGAACAGGCGGTATGCCAATCGGTCAGTGATCTGGTGCAACAAGAGTTGTTTCAGATGACCAGCAAGGCTTTGCGCGATCTGGCGGATGTCGCTTTAGAGCGGCAAATGGTGTTGTTGTTTATCAAGCGGTTGCAGCACATTGACCCAGCACAACAACAGGCGCTACTTGATGCTATAGACGATCGCGCCACAGCAGATGGGCACGACAGGTACCCGAACAACGATCCAAGCAACAATCCGAACAACAATCCGAGTAAAGAACAGCAGCACCATGATCACGACAAGGAAAATAACAAAACTCACAACCCTAATCATAAACACCAGCACCAGAACAACGACAACCACAACCACAACCACAAAACACGCACTAAGCCATTGACGTTATTGTCTAGTCAGCCGCTTAACGCTGATTTACGAGCGCAGCTTGCGGCTGCTTTGGAAAAATTCACCAGCAAAAAGTTGTCGCTCAAGTTTGTTGTTGCAGACAGCCTGGTATGTGGGATCAGCCTTGAAACCGATGGCTTTACGTTAGGCTGGAGTGTGGCCGAATATTTGGCAGCTATGCAAAGTGCGATGGTTGCGACCGCTGCGGGTTTGGCGAGTACGGGTGGGGCTGCCAATGTAGCGGACACAGGAAGCGCTGAGCGCACAGGAATTGCTGATACCAGCGGCAGTTCTGATCGTACAAAAAGTGCAATAGCGACAACAAAGCTCTCGAAGGCGAACGCCGAAGCAAAAACTGGTCAAGGTGCTAAAAAACTGCGAACCAGTCAAAGAAATGCCAAAGATGCAGTCCCGAAAGTGGCTGAAGAAGCTGCTAAGGAGGTTACGGAACTGGGTACTGAAGAAGAAACTCACCCAAACCGGCCGCAAAAACAACCACAGGACCCTTCGGCATGAGCGCTAGTTTGCTGCAGGATGCCGTCGAGCAACGACTGCACTTACTGAGTCAAAACCGTGCTGACTTTAAGATGGCGGTGACGCCAAGGGAAGTCGGGCGAATTATTCATAATGCCAATGGGGTTGCCCTCATCTCTGGCTTGCCTGGTGTGGGCTATGACGAGTTGGTGCAATTTGGCGATGGGCTACACGGGATCGCGTTTAATCTGGAACAAGATACCGTCGGCGTGGTGTTATTAGGCGACTATTGGCATTTGCAAGCGGGTGATATCGTCACCCGTACCGGTCGGGTTGTCGATGTACCAGTGGGTACGCAATTACTGGGAAGGGTGATCAATCCACTGGGCGTGCCACTTGATGAAGCGGGGCCACTTGGCAGCACGCAGCGGTTGCCCATCGAACGTCCGGCGCCTGCGATTATGGATCGGGCCGCCGTTTCAACGCCGTTACAAACCGGCATCAAAGTAATTGATGCGCTCATTCCTATCGGACGTGGTCAGCGCGAACTTATTTTGGGCGATCGGCAAACCGGTAAAACCGCTTTGGCGATTGACAGTATTATTAACCAACGTGGTAATGACGTGCTTTGTGTCTATTGTGCCATTGGTCAACGCGGCGCCTCAGTGGCGAAAGTGATTGCGACCTTGCGGCAACATCACGCGCTTGAATACACCGTGGTGGTGGTGGCCGCAGGCAACGATCCGCCTGGCCTGAGTTACATTGCCCCTTACGCTGCCACCACCATTGCCGAGGCATTGATGGCCCAAGGGCGTGACGTGCTGATTGTCTATGATGATTTAACCCATCATGCACGGGCCTATCGGGAATTGTCGCTGTTACTAAGGCGACCACCGGGGCGCGAAGCTTATCCGGGTGATATTTTTTATATTCATTCACGGTTGCTGGAGCGTTCTACTCATCTAAATGAAGCGCTGGGCGGCGGCTCTTTAACTGCGCTGCCGATTATCGAAACCGAAGCGCAGGATATTTCTGCTTATATCCCAACCAATTTGATTTCAATTACCGATGGGCAAATTTATTTGTCACCGTCATTGTTTGCACTTGGCATTTTGCCTGCTGTGAATGTCGGTAAATCGGTGTCGCGCGTTGGCGGTAAAGCCCAACGTGGCGCTTATCGCGCTGTGGCAGGGGATTTAAAATTGTCCTATGCACAATTTGAGGAGCTGGAAGCCTTTTCGCGCTTTGGCGCACGTGTCGACCCTGCGACGCAAAAAATTATCACCCATGGTCAACGCATTCGCGCCAGTTTGCGCCAAGCACAAAACTCTCCGCTGACGGTGGCGGAGCAAATTATCGAATTGCTGGCAATCAAAAACGGTCTGTTTGACCCGATCCCCCTTCATCAGATGCCGGCTGCAACCTTGTTGGTGCAACAAGCGGCGACCAATTTAACATCAGCGCTGCGCGACCGATTAGTGAGCGCCGAGCACTTGAGCGATGATGATCGCAATGCGTTGCTGAATGCAGCCCGCCAAGCGTTGGCTGAGTTTAGTGGTGACAAGGAAGAACCCAATGAGACGGGCAAAAAGCCGCCATTGTCGTCGGAGTCATAACTATCGATACGCCAGCCAGTCTCAAGCACAAAATGAATGGCGCCAGCGAGCTACAGTCGGTGGTGCGTACGATGAAAGCGGTGGCGGCAGCCAGTATTGGCGATTATGAAAAAGCGGTGGCGGCGCTGAATGACTATACCGTCTGCATTGAACGTGGCCTTGGCGCCTGCTTTCGTCTGCCAGGTTTGCAACTGGAGCAATCATCGGTAGTCACGGCATTGTCGATACCGTCGGTGGTGGTGTTTGGTTCAGACTTAGGGCTGGTAGGCCAATTTAACGAACGGATTGCTGCTTACGCAAGCACTGCTATCGCCAGTTTGGCGCAAACCTCGGGTCAACAACCGCTGATTTGGGCTGTGGGTGAGCGTGTCTATAACCGGTTGCTGGATAGTGGGCTTCAGATCCAGAGCTGCTTTGCCGTGCCGACCAACGTCAAAATGATTGCGCCTTTGGTCGGGGAAATCTTGCTGCAAATCGAAGCTGAGCAGCCATTGACGGCTTTATCGCAATTGCGGCTTTTGTATCAAAAACCGGGCGCTGAGCAAGTGGTTTTGCCGGTGCAACAACATTTATTACCACTGGATGTAGCCTGGATCACAATGCTGGCGGCAACCCCCTGGCCAACAGGTTATCTGGCGGAAATTTTAGGCAGTCCGGAAGATACTTTGGGGACTTTGATCCGAGAATATGTGTTTGGGTCGATGTTTGCGGCCAGCGCGGGTTCATTAGCCAGTGAAAATGCCAGCCGGTTGGCGGCGATGCAGCGGGCGGATAAAAATATTGAAGAATTGTTCGAGACCTTGCAGCAAGATTATCACCGGATCCGTCATGCCACCATCGACAGCGAAATGTTCGATGTTATTGCGGGTGCGCAGCGTTGATGGCACGACTCATAAACTGATGGTGCGTAGTTTTCATCGTTCTACTCCTTGGAGTAGAAGCGCACCGGCGCTGCTTACAGCACCGGCTTGTTTGAAGCAGTTGTCATGCAGAACAACTGCCCGGCTTAACCATGGTACAAGTTTAGCCAAGGCACTTATCAATAAAGCTTTTGACTTGTTTGTTCGCGACGTCTTTGCTGACGGAATACCGTTGCTGCACCAATTCGGTCAGATTAATTTCAGTGCCGTTTGATTTGAGCAATTCCGATTCACTGATTTTATTCCAATTGCTTTTGGCGGCTTTAATCTGGCTTGGCCACTTGCCATTAAAAGCATCTTTTCTCGCCGGATCGATGGTTTGACGTGAACTGGTGTTCATTTTCGCGTCATCGCGACTGGTTTTGTCTGCTTTTATCATTTCTGCTTTGGTCGTTACTTCTTTGTTGCCAGTCATTTTTTTCTGATCATTCGGGTTCGTCATAAAAACCTCAATCAATGCGGCGCAGTGCGAAGGTGCATGAACCGTCGATAAAGCATGACCGGTTAAAATTTCAGCGTCTGTGCGTTAGCGCGCTTCTATTTTCTGATGCCGGAAAGCGTTAGCGCCGCAATCAACCTCACTACCGCCATTTAGCTGCTGCGTGCTGCAGCGCACAGATCTCAGCGTCAAATCGCGCCATTGTAGTGTCGTAATCGATCAATTTATCGGCAGGAAATTTTGATGAAAAACGTCATTCAATGGTTCGACTGGACAATAGAGTCCGTAGCTTTTTGTAGCTGCCAGATGGAGGCGACATCTTGTTGATAGGTTGTAATCACATGGTCGGCCAGCGTCTGGTGAATCATATCGGCGAAGTACTGGGGTCATTGCACAGTATTGTGTTGGATATACAAACCGGCCACATCAGTTATGCCGTCTTGGCGTATCCGCTTTCAAAGGTGCGGCGACCACGGCTATTTGCTGTGCCGTGGCAGGCGTTGATTTTTGATCCGGAGCATCAGGACTTCAGCATTGAAGCAGAGCATCAACAATTACAACAACAGACTGGCTTTAACCGGTCGTTATGGCCGGCCTGCGCCGA